>NZ_JAWJTF010000103.1:0-35067 GCF_048836525.1 Nostoc sp. CALU 546 | reverse complement strand
AAAGCGTTGTTTTAATCAACTACGCAGATAAAGCAGGACAAGGTACAGGATTTCTTGTGCCGGGAAAAAATAAAGAAGTCTGTACCGTACTTACGGCGCGTCATGTAGTACCACCCAGCGCCAAATTACAACTGCAAACCAACGACCAGAAAATCTGGGAAGTAGCAGATATCAAACGCTTCGCCCAGCAAGATTTAGCTGTGGTGATATTTAAACCTGATAATGGAACTTGCCTTTATAAAGCCCTTCCCTTGGGTAATTCTGACAAAGTGAGTCTCGGAGACAATATCTACATCACTGGTTTTCCTGGTAATAGTTTGGCAAAGCAGTTTACTGTCGGTACAGTATCATCAATTGACAGCCAAACCGATGGCTATGGAATTTCCTACAGTGCAACAACCGCAGGAGGGATGAGTGGGGGCCCCGTGATGAATGTAGTGGGAGAAGTGATTGCAGTGCATGGGCGTACCGAATTAGAACTTACTAGACAAGCTGAACTTAAAGGGGAATCACCACCACCACAACAGCAGTCTACAACAATTGCGAATTCACAACCTGGTGATGCAGTTGGCACTTTCAAATGGGGTATTCCGATTAATACATATATGGTAAATGTCTCCAAAATTCTTACGGAAGCGGAGGCTACTCAAAAGTCCCAAGATTTTTTGAATGAAGGCAATGATTACTTTGTCAAAGACAAGTATGAACAAGCGATCGCATCTTATGACAAAGCGATCGCCATCAAACCTGACTACTACGAAGCTTTGCTTTATCGAGGTAGTGCTTTAAATTACTTGCAACGCTATTCCGAGGCGATCGCATCAGACGACAAAGCGATCGCCATCAAACCTAACTACCAAGAAGTTTGGTATAACCGAGGTATTTCCCTAGTTAACTTGCAACGGTATTCCGAGGCGATCGCATCTTATGATAAAGCGATCGCCATCAAACCTGACTACCATGAAGCTTGGCATGGTCGAGGTATTTCCCTAGAGAGGTTGCAGCGCTATTCCGAGGCGTTTGCATCTTATGATAAAGCGATCACCATCCAACCTGACTACCATGAAGCTTGGCATGGTCGAGGTGTTTCCCTAGAGAGGTTGCAACGGTATACCGAGGCGATCGCATCTTATGATAAAGCAGTTGCCATCAAAGCTGACAAGTATGAAGCTTGGACTGCACGTGGGGTGTCACTATGGTACTTAAAACAGTACGATGAAGCGCTCAAATCATACGATAAAGCGATTAGTATCAAACCTGATTATCAAATAGCGATCGATAATCGCAAGAGTTTGCTGGAGCAGCTTGGGCGATCAAATTAGGCGTAAATTTAAGCCTAAAAATAAATTAATGTTATTTACTAGTAGTTGATCCAGCTTTGATATCCTCAGCCGCCAGATAGTTTTCAAAATTAACCTCAGATGAGTTAGCAGTAGCATTAGAGGCATTTGCAGAACCAGAACCTTGTTCAACAGTAGTACCATTCTTCAAAGCTTCTGTCATCCGTCGCAGCGAGTCGTAGCCATCAGCACTAACTTTGAGAGTCACCAACAGATTACAATTGTTGCGATCTAGCTTGGTATTGACGCAGATTACAGATTGGCTGGGTGTTTTTGGGTCAGGACGATAACTCAAACCAATTAAACCATCTTGGCGAAAGGCTTCCAATCGTTGAGCAATTACATCGCAGCGTTTTTGTGTATCCCAATCATCACCAAAGCTGTTGACCATCCTCAGCCAAGGCTTTTTCCCCTGATCGTTACGATACATCACTGTCCACACGTCACCACCATTTTGTGTATCAGGTTGTAAAGCACAAGAAAAGCGGTCTTTTGAACCGAAGCCTGGTGTTTCTGGAGTCCAGCCAGTAGCGACAAGGTATGCCAAAGCTAAACCAGCAACACCTGTCACTGCACCAATAATGCCAACAGTGAAATTCAATCCGTCAAATATGTTTTTAGACATTATGATCTGCCCTCAAATCCGCGTAAGTCCTGGCATTATTAAGATACATCAGCTACGCAATAAATTACGGAAAGAATTTTGAAGAAACTGCGTAGGCGCAGCCCACCGTAGGTATCGCTATGAGAACACGGCTTTATAATGAATGCAAACTAATGAACTATCAGAGATAAAATTGATGATCGTAGAATTAATATAAGTTTTAAATAAAATATGAAAAGATTGTTAATCACTGGAGCAAGTGGTTTTTTGGGATGGCATCTTTGCCAGCTTGCAAAACAAGAATGGGAGATTTATGGCACTTATTTATCCCATCCTTTAGAGATTCCTGGCATGAAAATGTTAAAAGCGAACTTAACAAATTTCCAGGAATTGAAACGTATTTTTAATGATGTTAAGCCAGAAGCAGTCATTCATACTGCTGCACATTCGCAACCAAATTTCTGTCAAACTAACCCTAAAGAATCGCACGCAATTAATGTTATAGCATCCTGCAATATTGCCGGACTATGCGCGGATAATTCTATTCCTTGTGCTTTTACCTCAACAGACTTAGTTTTTGATGGCTTAAATGCCCCTTATGGAGAAACAGATGCCGTGTGTCCTGTCAATCTTTACGGTGAGCAAAAAGCGATCGCAGAAGCAGATATGCTAGAAAGATATCCCATGACCGCAGTGTGTCGAATGCCATTGATGTTTGGTGCAGCAACACCCACAGCGAAAAGTTTTATTCAGCCATTTATTGAAACTTTAAAAACCGAAGAAGAACTAAGTTTATTTATAGATGAATTTCGCACACCAGTAAGTGGAACAACTGCCGCCAAAGGACTTTTCTTAGCATTAGAAAAAGTTAACGGCATCATTCACTTAGGTGGTAAAGAGCGGATTTCGCGTTATGATTTTGGACAGATATTAGTGGAAGTATTTCAACTTTCTGCCACCAAACTCAAATCCTGCCGACAACAAGATGTGAAAATGGCAGCACCTAGACCAGCAGATGTTTCTTTGGATAGTTCCAAAGCTTTTACATTGGGGTATCAGCCTTTATCTGTAAGGGAAGAATTAGAGGCAATACAATTCAGTTAAGGTTAAGTGTTAAAACTAAAAACGGAAATAGGCTATTTTGGGATACGATTATCTCCGGCACGCTACGCGAACTAGCCTCTTTATTCTGACTCCTGAATTCTGACTTCTGAATTCTTCTTCAATTTTACCTTTGATTAAAGTCCGCTTAAACTCATAACCATAAAATGGGGTGTCTCTAAACAATTGGAGACTTGTTTCTTTTTCTTGAGAAAAAGAAAATCATTGATTGATTTCATAACTATTCTACTAGTTATGAATAATCCGTTTGGAAAATAAGCAATTTAGAAACAAGCTATTTTTATAACTTGTAGTTGCAATTGCTTAGAGAAATTTATAGTGAGGAAAACTGAGATGAAATTGGTTTCAAAATTATTGGTTGCTGCTACTACTCTGACTTTAGGTTTTGCTACCGTAGATGCAAAATCTGCATCTGCTGCAATTCTTAATTACGCTTTCACAGTTGATAGTCCAGTAACTAAGGGAAGTGGCTTTTTTAGCTTTGATGACTCAACCTTCAGCAATGACTATAATCCTGAAGCTAGCATTCAGTCACTCTCTTTCAAATTTGATGGCGACTCTACTGTTTACACTGAACAAGATGATGCCAACTACCCAGATTTTCCTCTTGTCTTCCCAACTACATCCTTAACAGGACAAACATATTTTGCATTAGATTATCAGTTCGATGATAAAGCTAATCCTATCAGTTATGAAATTATTGGTGAGGATTTCACAATTTTCTCTAAAACTTCTCCTGATGCTGAACTAATATCAGGCACAGTTTCTTATAGACAAGTTCCTGAACCTACACCTTTAGTTGGCACTCTCTTTGTTTGTAGCCTTGGCTGGATGATGAAGAGGAAAGTAGTATCAATGAAAAAGGTTAAAATCTAACCTTGTTAAGTTGATATTAACAATTTCTTTGCCGAGGATTAATCTCTTTTTAGTAGGCTTTTATGTGAGAAAACAACATCTAACACATTGAGAGCAGAAGAGAAAATTGGGAATTAAAATCTCATTTTGGTCAGGGAATTAGTGATGAATTTTTACTACGATTACCCTGCCTTTTTTGTGTTAGCTGTTGCTGTACTTTAACTTACCTGTTAGTCAGGAGTAGAGGAGTAGAGAATGGTAGATTACCGGAATTTTGAGCAGTTCCTCCACAGTCGAATTAAACGACGCAACTTAATTGTTGGAGCAGGAGCATTATCTGGTTTAGCGATCGCTAACCAATTTTCTTCTCAAAGAGCGATCGCTAGAAGCAGATTTTCCAATTATCCTTTCACCTTGGGTGTTGCATCGGGTGAACCCTATCCTACCAGCGTAGTGATCTGGACTCGTCTTGCTCCTGAACCCCTAAACGGAGGTGGAATGCCACCTTTAAATGTGCCAATTCGCTGGGAAGTAGCAACTGATTCTAGTATGAGGCGGATTGTCTCTAGAGGTACGGTACTTGCAACTCCAGAACTAGCTCATTCAGTTCGAGTTGTGGTAGAAGGACTGCAATCTGATACTTGGTACTGGTATCGGTTTCTTGTCGGTCAAGACGCTAGCCCCGTTGGCCGCACTCGTACAGCGCCTTTAGCAAATAGCTATTTGAATAAATTTAACTTTGGCCTTGTCTCTTGCCAAAACTATCAGCAGGGATTCTATACTGCCTACAAATATCTAGCACAGGAAGACCTCGATTTAGTAGTGCATGTTGGCGATTACATCTATGAAGGGGGAATCTCAAACAATGGCCCCAGACAGCACAACAGTGCAGAAATTGTGACTTTGGAAGATTACCGCAACCGTCACGCCCTCTATAAAACCGATACCAATCTGCAAGCAGCTCATGCAGCGTTTCCGTGGATTGTCACCTGGGATGACCATGAAGTAGAAAACAATTACGCCAACGATATTTCCGAAATTGATACTGAACCAGATCAGGATCGGGCAATTTTCCTCCAACGGCGAGCTATTGCTTATCAGGTTTACTACGAACACATGCCACTCCGCCCCTTCTCGCGTCCTGTTGGCCCCGATATGCAACTTTACCGTCGGCTCTCCTTTGGTAACTTAGCCACCTTCCATGTTTTAGATACCCGTCAATACCGCACCGATCAGCCCTGTGGCGATGGTACTAAAGAACGTTGCCCAGAAAATTTAGATCCGAATGCAACGATTACCGGCAAGGCACAGGAAGATTGGTTATTCGATGGTCTAAATAGCTCAAAAGCTAAGTGGAATGTTTTGGCGCAGCAAGTACCGATTGCTCAACGAGACACAACACCAGGGGAAGGCGGAACTTACAGCATGGATAAATGGGATGGTTATGTGGCTTCGCGCGATCGCCTCATGGCTTTCCTCGGACAGCGCCAGCCCTCTAATCCAGTATCCTTAGCAGGTGATGTGCATTCTAACTGGGCGATGAATCTGAAGGCTAACTTTGATAACCCAGAATCCCCCACACTTGGAAGTGAATTTGTCGCTACCTCAATTAGCTCCGGTGGCGATGGGGCAGACAGCAACCCCAACGTTCAAGCTTACTTACCCGATAACCCACACATTAAGTTCTACAATAATCAACGGGGATATGTTCGCTGTACGCTGACTCCCACAACCTGGAAGACAGACTATTTGGTTATGTCAAACGTCACAACCCCAAATGGCACGATTAGTAAGCGGGCTTCATTTGTGGTTGAAGATGGTCGTCCAGAAATACAACAAGCCTAATCGTCTAATTCCCAGGTATAGCAGGAGGCAGGAGGCAGGAGGCAGGAGGTAAGTAGTTAAACAAAATTAATTACACAAAACTAAGGCATGAAACCCTTATCCAGACTGGAAACTCATGTGTAAATAATTCTGTGCGATTACTTAAAAGTATTACTATTCCTAGCCTTGGGGTTTTCAAAATGTCCTAACCTATGTGGCTACGGCTATATTAGAACCAAACAAAAACAGATAGAAACAGGTAAATCATCAGTGTTTATCTGTTTCTATCTGTTTTTTCATTTTCATTAAAGAGGAGTTAAGAGTTTTAATTCCTAACTCCTAACTTCAGTTTAGTAAGCATCCATTGGCAGACAAGAACAAACAAAATTCCTGTCGCCAAAGGCTGCATCAATGCGGCCGACAGCAGGCCAGAATTTATACTCACGAGTCCAAGGCGCAGGATAGGCAGCTTGTTCGCGAGAATAAGGATGATTCCATTCTCCGGTGATGAGACTTTCAGCAGTGTGGGGTGCGTTCTTCAAAACATTATCTTGGGTATCCACCTTGCCAATTTCTATTTCGGCAATTTCTTGGCGAATAGAAATCAACGCATCACAGAAACGATCCAACTCTTCCTTAGATTCACTTTCTGTAGGTTCCACCATGATTGTACCTCCTACAGGCCAGGAGACAGTCGGCGCATGGAAACCATAATCCATGAGACGCTTGGCGACATCATCGATTTCGATCGCAGCGGATTTTTTTAGCGATCGCAAATCTAAAATACACTCATGGGCAACTAGACCATTTTTCCCCTGATATAAAACCGGATAGTACGATTCCAGTTTTTTAGCCATGTAGTTAGCGTTGAGAATTGCCACCTTAGTTGCATGGGTTAAACCATCTGCACCCATCATTGCAATGTACATCCAAGAAATCACCAGGATACTCGCACTACCCCAAGGCGCAGCCGCAACAGCACCAATATGCTGCGTACTGGGGATTGGGTATTGGGTATTGGGTATTTCCTCTTTCCTAGTCCCCAGTCCCCAGTCCCCAATCCCTACCACAGGATGTCCTGGGAGAAAAGGTACTAAATGAGATGCAACACCAATGGGCCCCATACCAGGGCCACCGCCACCATGAGGAATACAGAAGGTTTTGTGCAAATTTAAATGGCAGACATCTGCACCAATATCTCCAGGACGGCAAATTCCCACTTGGGCGTTCATATTTGCCCCATCCATGTAAACTTGTCCACCATGACTGTGGACAACAGCGCAGATTTCCTGAATTGGTTCCTCAAAAACACCGTGAGTTGATGGATATGTCACCATTAAGGCGGCTAATTCATTGCTGTGTTTTTCTGCCTTAGCCTTCAGATCAGCAACATCAATATTACCTTGTGAGTCACAGGCAACAGCCACCACCTTCATTCCGCACATCACTGCACTTGCTGGGTTTGTCCCATGTGCAGAAGTGGGAATCAAACAAACATTGCGGTGTGCTTCACCCCGATTTTCGTGATACTGACGAATTACTAAAAGTCCTGCGTATTCGCCCTGAGAACCAGCATTTGGTTGTAGAGAAATACCAGCAAAACCAGTAATTTCAGCCAACCATGTCTCAAGCTGCTGGAATAGGATTTGATAACCTTGCGTTTGCGACGCCGGGGCAAATGGATGAATCTTGCCAAATTCTTCCCAACTTACCGGAATCATCTCAGCAGTTGCATTCAACTTCATTGTGCAAGAACCCAAGGGAATCATCGATGTCGTTAGCGACAAGTCCTTGCTTTCCAGCTTGTGCAGATAGCGCAATAACTCGGTTTCTGAGTGATAGCGGTTAAATACTGAGTGAGTGAGATATGTACTTGTACGGGAGAGAGGAAGATGGGAGGATGAGGAAGAAGTTAATTCTTCTAAAGTAAAGGGTAAATCATTTGTACCAGCGAAAATCTTCCAGAGGTCGATTAAGTCTTTTGGTGTAGTTGTTTCATCCAGCGATATACCAACAGTAGTTGCATCAAAAACCCGTAGGTTAATTTGAAGCTGTTCGCTAGCTGTCAAAATATCTTTTAAATTGTGTCTTCCCAGTTCTACTCGCAGCGTATCAAAGAAATCTTTGGAAGCGATGCTGTAACCCAAACGCTTCAGACCTTCCGCCAGCAACACTGTCAAAGAGTGGATATTTTCGGCAATTTGCTTAAGTCCAGTAGGGCCATGATAGACGGCGTACATACTCGCCATCACCGCCAGTAGCACTTGTGCAGTACAAATATTACTAGTAGCTTTTTCGCGGCGGATGTGCTGTTCGCGGGTTTGCAAGGCTAGACGTAATGCAGGTTTACCTTGGGCATCTTTTGATACACCTACAATTCGCCCTGGAACCAGCCGTTTATACTCTTCCTTCGTAGCAAAGTATGCCGCATGAGGCCCCCCAAACCCCAAAGGAATACCAAACCGCTGAGTACTTCCGACAGCAATATCAGCGCCAAATTCCCCAGGAGGGGTCAGTAAAGTTAAACTTAGAGGGTCTGCTGCTACCGTCACCAATGCACCCTTAGCATGGGCTTTTTCGATAAAAGCGCGGTAGTCGTAAATGGTGCCATCACTAGCAGGGTATTGCAGAACAGCTCCAAAAATTGGTTGATCAAAATCAAATGTTTGATGATCGCCAACAATAATCTTAATCCCCAATGGTTTAGCACGTGTTTGCAACACATCAATGGTTTGGGGATGGCAGTCACGAGAGACAAAATAGGCATTTGCCTGATTTTTGGAGACACCATAGCTTAGGCTCATCGCTTCAGCGGCGGCTGTGGCTTCATCCAGTAATGAAGCATTGGCAATTTCCAAACCTGTTAAATCAATAATCAGGGTTTGGAAATTCAGCAACGCTTCTAATCGCCCTTGGGCAATTTCTGGTTGATAAGGAGTGTAGGCAGTATACCAACCAGGGTTTTCTAGGATGTTACGCCCAATCACAGGTGGGGTAATACTGTCGTAATAGCCCATACCAATGTATGAACGGAAAACCTGATTTTTGGCAGCAACTTTTTTTAAAGATGCCAGTGCTGCATACTCACTTTCTGCTGCTGGTAACTTTAGCGGTTGCTTCAGCCGAATTGCCTGCGGAACTGTTTGGTCGATTAGAGCATCCAGGCTGGGAAACCCCAGAACCTTAAGCATTTGCTGGATGTCATCGGAGTTCGGGCCAATGTGTCTTGGCACAAAACTACTTAACTTTTGACTTTTTTCGTCCAGCACTTGCTGCTCATTAGACTTGAGAATAGGGGCGTTCAATACCACAAATTACTCTCCAGATGGTACTATTTCATATTTTGCAATAAATACTCATGAGAAGTAGGTGTAACTTTTCAGTTCATCTAAATTTCATGACTTCTCTTCGGGGGGGAGATGGGGGAGATTAGGGAGAAAATTTTACCTTTTCCTTATTCCCCATTCCCCATTCCCCACTCCCTACTCGCCTTCTACTTGAGCGCGATACTCATCTGCTGTCAACGCATCCTCAACTTCACCAGGGTCATTGACGCGCACTTTCAAAAACCATCCTTCACCGTAGGGGTCTTCTGATACTTCTTCGGGAGAATTAATCAAGGCTTCATTGCGTTCTATAACTGTGCCGGTTACTGGTGAATTCAGTTCTTCAACGGCTTTTACTGATTCAATTGTGCCAAAGTTTTCTCCTCTAGTAAGAGCATCGCCAATTTCTGGCAGTTCCAAAAAGACGATATCACCCAACTCATGTACGGCAAACTCAGTAATGCCTATAGTGGCAATTTCACCATCTATTCGCACGTATTCATGAGAATCCAGGTATCTGAAATCTTGAGGATATTCAAAAGACATATCACTTCCTCTCCCTTATCAAAAAAATTATTGCCCTAACAGTCATCCAAGCCATATCTGGTAATGAACCTTACTGTAGATTGAGTAACTCACAACACATTATTCCTCAAAAACCTTGGCGCTTGTTAGTTGGTGACACGATTTTTTGACCGATAAAAGGGACGTTTAACCACAACTGCTGGATAAGCTTTGCCACGAATTTCAACTTCTAGCTGCTGACCAACAGTTGCTAACTGTGTGGGAACGTAGGCTAAGGCAACGGGATAACCAAGTGTGGGCGATAGAGTTCCACTGGTAACTTCTCCCACGATTTTACCTGCGGATAACACTTGATAGCCGTGACGAGCAATGTTGCGTCCTTGGGTTTGCAAACCTACCAATCGGCGCTGCACTCCACTGGCTTTTTGCTGTGCTAAAACTTCCCGACCAATAAAATCGCCTTTGGTATCTAAGTGAACTAGCCAGCCCAAACCTGCTTCTAAGGGTGTGGTGATGTCATCGATATCTTGTCCGTAAAGTGCCATCGCCGCTTCTAGCCGCAGAGTGTCTCTCGCACCAAGTCCACAGGGAATAACACCAGCTTTATTGAGGGTTTGCCACAATTCTACTCCTACAGCCGGATCTACCATTACCTCAAAGCCATCTTCTCCGGTGTAACCTGTGCGGGCCAGGAAGGCGGGTTTCCCTAGTAGGGTTGCTTCTAGATGTCCGAAGGCTTTGATTGGTCTTAGGTCTTCTTGCACTAAGGGCTGGAGATATTTAATTGCTTTTGGCCCTTGCACGGCAATTAAGGCTTTTTCTGGTGAAAGGTCTTGGAATTGAACCTTATCCAGGTCAAGGTGTTGCAATAGCCATGCTTTATCTTTATTGGAGGTTGCCGCATTGACTATGATGAATGCTCTCTGTATACCAGCAGCGTTTTCACCTTGATAATAAACAATGATGTCGTCAATAATTCCGGCTTGGGGATTTAACAACACGGTGTATTGTGCTTGACCGGGTTGCAAACGACTCAAGTCGGAAGGCACTAATGGTTGGAGTTGGGAAATGAGGTTTTTACCTTGGAGGGTAAATTTGCCCATGTGGGAAATATCGAACATTCCGGCTGTATTTCTTACAGCCTCGTGTTCGCGGCTAATGCCACTAAATTGGACGGGCATTTCCCAGCCGCCAAAGCTAGTAAAGCGAGCTTTGAGTTCTACACCCACTTGATATAAAGGGGTTCGCGCCAGAGATTGGGCGTTGTCTTCTTGATTAGCCACAGGTAATTTTGCGTAGATGCGGAGCAACTTGCCGTTAGGCATCGCACCTCAACATCTATCATCCTAAGAGATGCTTTATGGTTTTACAGCCTTGTGTATCAAATTAGGGCATGGGGCATGGGGCATAGGATTAGGGAAGAGGTGACAGGTCACAGGTGATAGGTAATAATCTGTACCCCTGTAACCTGCACCCTATTCCCTTCTTCACTCCCTTTGTCGCCTTCTGTGAGGTTTAATAGTTAATGGTGCAAGTGTTGAGATTTATTAAGAAGACATTATGAAATATTGGCGACTGTTAGCGAGCTTTGTCTTAGCTATGGTTCTTTTTTGGTTTCCCCTATCGGCACAAGCTGCAAGTTCTTCCAGTATTACCCGTTCTGTGGGTAATGATGAACTTAAGGGCAAAGATTACTCTGGTCAAAGTTTAATTGGCACTGAGTTTACTAATCTCAAATTAGAGAATGCTAATTTTAGCAATGCTGACTTACGTGGCGGTGTGTTTAACGGTAGCGTCTTGGAGGGAGTAAATCTGCATGGTGTTGATTTTAGTGAAGGCATAGCCTATCTCACAAGGTTTAAAAATGCTGATTTAAGTGATGCTGTGTTGACCGATGCAATGATGCTGCGTTCCACTTTTGATGATGTAAATGTCACGGGTGCTGATTTTACGAATGCAATTTTAGATGGGATACAAGTGAAAAAACTTTGTGTTAAGGCAAGTGGTGTGAATTCTAAAACTGGTGTGGAGACTCGCAACTCTTTAGGATGTAAGTAGACTCTCAGCGAATTTTAGATTTTGGATTTTGGATTTTGGATTGGAGATTCAAAATCCAAAATTTAAAAAATAACTTGCCAGGTAATGTGAAACTGTCTGAGTAATTGCCTCACAAATTTGAGTCATACCATTCTTAGGCAATAGGCAATAGGCAATAGGCAATAGGCAATAGGCAATAGGCAATAGGCAAGAAGGCAATAGGCAAGAAGGCAAGAAGGGTTTTTGAGTTGTACGGTTTTTTTCAACAATCAAAGATGATCCTTATAGCATTGCTGACATCAAATAAAGTGTCGATTAACATAGAATTGTGCCTAAATTAGCTAACTACTGGCAGTAGTAAACACCTCAAATGCGATCGCCATAGCTACTAGTTTTTTAAGCGTTATAGTCAACAGTAAATCTGCGGTTGAATGGAAATTTTAGGTAAAAATATACAGTAATTCTGCTAGGTATGAAACTTCAATGAAAAGAGCTAGCAGACTAATGCCATCTTTGATTTGTACCCATAGGATCATGTTGATGATTCCTAAAACAAAAGATGACATCCAAAACCTATTATGTTTGGGGACTAGTAGCCGCTCCAATTGTAGTTACTCTGGCGCTGGGTTTCTCAGCAAGAGCGAATGCAGTTGAGTTAGGCGCTGCCTCTGATTACAATGTGTTTGTTTTGGGAGATATCTCTCAACAATATACAGATATTGAAGGAAAACTTGCTGCTGGCGGTAACGTGAATTTCGTTGGCGGACTTGGAAGCAGACTTTCTGGCAATAGCGGTAACGTCGTAGTAGCTGGGCAAAACTTATCTTTAAGCAACGGTCAAGTCTACCACGGTAATGCTGTCTACGGAGGTAGCGCTAATGTGTCCGGCAATGTGGGATTTCCACAGGGAACCCTCAGCCAGGGTAATCCTATCGACTTTGATGCAGCAGGGAAAGAATTGCGATCGCTATCTGAATATTTAGCAACCTTGACTCCTACTGGTAACACAACAGTTCAACCTTGGGGTGCTATTAACCTGAGTGGAAGTGGTACTGCTTTCAATGTTTTTAATCTTGCAGGCTCATCTGTCTCCAAGACCAACTATTTTGAAATTAAGGGGGATGCAAATTCGACTATCGTTGTCAATATCAGCGGTAAGGATGTGTCCTTGCAAAACTTTGGTTTCAATATCATTGGCACAAATAAACAAAAGGTGATCTACAACTTCTATGAAGCAACAAACCTAACTGCTAGTGGGATTGGCATCGAAGGTAGTATTCTTGCTCCTTTGGCTAATTTCAATTTCAATAACGGTCAAGTTAACGGCAATGTGGTAGTAGCTTCCTTGACAGGAAATGGTGAGTCTCACAACTATCTGTTTAATGGTGATCTGCCAGATGTCCCAACTAAGTACTACACTCAGCCTCCGACTCCGGCTCCGACTCCGACTGCTACTCCGACTCCGGTTCCAGAACCAGCAAATCTTCCAGGATTAGGATTAATTGCTGTAGCATTTGGTTTATTTCGCTACAAACGTAATCAAACAACTTGCCTAAAATAATTAAAAATTTTTGGCAGCATAGCGCATGACGCGAACTTATTTACAGATTTTCGCTCATGCGCTATTTCCTTGCTCCCTACCTTCTACAATAAGGATAGACTTTATTGAGATTTGTATAGTTGGGGATAGGCTGTCATGGCTCCCGCCGTTTTAATTCAAAATCTGCAAAAACGCTACGGTACAGTGGTTGCCGTCCAGGATGTTTCCTTTCAGGTTGAACCAGGAGAAATTTTTGGTTTACTTGGCCCCAACGGTGCTGGGAAAACTACTACCTTGCGTGCCTTGTGTACACTGACCACACCGGATGCTGGCAAAATCGAAGTATCTGGCATCTCTGTTTTAGATAATCCGAGAGTCGCAAGACAACGATTAGGCTATGTAGCTCAGGAAGTCGCTATAGATAAGGTGTTGACTGGAAAAGAACTGCTGCAATTGCAAGCGGCACTTTATCACCTCCCAGGCGCAATAGCCAAACAGCGCATTGAGACAGTCTTAGATTTACTCGGTTTGCAAGAATACGCCAATAAAAAGACAGGAACCTATTCCGGCGGTTTACGCAAGCGCCTAGACTTGGCTGCTGGATTGCTCCATGCACCGGATGTTTTGGTGTTGGATGAGCCAACTGTGGGGCTTGACATAGAGACTCGTTTTGTGGTGTGGGATTTCCTGAGAAAATTACGTGCCTCTGGAACGACGGTAGTAATTACCAGCCATTATTTAGAAGAAATTGACGCTTTAGCCGATCGCGTGGCAATTATAGATCGCGGCGTTGTAATTGCAAGTGGGACACCTTCACAATTAAAAGATCAAGTAGGTGGCGATCGCATCACCTTACGAATCCGCGAGTTTTCTCCCATTGAGGAAGCAGAAATTGCCAAAAATCTCTTGCAATCTTTGCCCTTTGTCCAAGAAGTAATCATCAACAGCGCTCAAGGGAATTCCCTTAACTTGGTGGTGACACCTCAAAACGATGTTCTGATTAACATACAGCAAGCGCTGAATACTGCTGGCTTGCCCATCTTTGGCATCGCCCAATCTCGCCCCAGCCTCGATGATGTTTACCTCGCTGCCACAGGACGCACCCTGATGGATGCAGAACTCGCAGCCGTTGCCACTCGCGATCCCAAAGCTGAAAAAAAGCAAAATATGAGATAGGGAATGGGGAGTGAAGAAGGGAATAGGTGACAGGTTAGAGGGTACAGATTATTCCCTGTCACCTGTCACCTTTACCCTAATCCCAATCCCCAATCGAAAATCCAAAATCCAAAATCCAAAATTGCCATGAGTGTTACTCCTAAATCTGATATCAATTGGCAGCCGCTAGCATCGCCGCAAGCAGATGCTAATACTGCACCTAACTTTTTCGGTGAATTGGTACAAGAGACGCTGGCTTTAACTCGTCGCTTGTTTATTCAGTTGCAACGCCGTCCCTCATCTTTGATTGCTGGAATTATTCAGCCAGTAATGTGGTTGATACTATTTGGCGCTTTGTTCCAAAATGCTCCCAAAGGTATATTTGGTAATACAACAAATTACGGTCAATTTTTGGCTGCTGGCATAATTGTGTTTACAGCCTTTGCTGGGGCGCTAAATGCTGGTTTGCCGGTAATGTTTGACCGTGAGTTTGGCTTTTTGAATCGTTTGCTGGTAGCACCCTTAGCATCACGGTTTTCTATTGTGTTTGCTTCAGCCATCTTCATCATCAGCCAAAGTTTGCTGCAAGCAGCAGTGATTGTAGCAGCAGCGGCATTCTTGGGGGCTGGACTACCAGATGCAGTAGGTTTAAGTGCGATCGCTCTAATTGTCTTACTCTTAGCTTTGGGTGTAACAGCCATCTCCCTCGGTTTAGCTTTCGCTCTACCCGGACACATTGAATTGATTGCAGTGATTTTCGTTACGAACCTGCCATTATTGTTTGCTAGTACTGCTTTGGCACCTCTATCCTTCATGCCTCAGTGGTTGCAGGTTATCGCTACCTTGAATCCTCTCAGTTATGCGATCGAACCAATTCGCTATCTCTATCTCCACAGTGATTGGGGACTAGGTAGTGTAGTAATGCAGGCTCCTTGGGGTGATGTTACCTTTGGGGGAGCGTTGCTGGTGTTGTTTGGCTTTGCCCTTGTCGCCTTGCTGAGTATTCAACCCCAACTGCGGCGGACTCTTGCTTAAAGAGATAAAATAGAGCAATTTTAGCGTCAAAATCCCATGAAAAAACCATTTTTACAAATTACTAGACTCTTTGTAGCCAGCGTGGCAGGAATCAGCTTTGCTTCCTTGCTCATGGCTCAACCCAGTTCGGCTCAAATCAGCAGCCCAGCCGATGCTTTTCCCAGTAATAGTACAACAGACCAAAATACCGACCCTTTCTCCCGCACGAACTCAGATAATTTCAATATGTTTGATCTGATTCATCGGGCGAATTTTGGGACTCTCAACTGGAATTCTGACCAACAGAACGAAAAATTAGACTCAGCAGCAGCAGCATTTAAAGCAAGGCAACAAAAACTAATTCAAGGTCAGCAACAGCAAGCAACCCCCAGTTTGCCAACGGTTACACTACCATCAGTTACACCGCCATCGGCTACACCATCATCAGGTAACTGAAATCAAACAAAGAACCCCAAGCCTTTAGTACAATGCCTAAGCTAGTTTTGAGGGTTTGTAGTAAGCACTTCAGTGCTTAGAAAATAAGGACTAAAGTCCTTACTACGAACTTGTTTCTCAATTTAAACTTGACACACTACTAAGGCTTGGGGTTAAGACTAGTTAAAAAATCCTTAGTTATCAGGTAAAAAACTACAACCCTAGTACAGCTAAAACATCGCTAGCATGGGTGGTGGTATTTACACTGGTGTCAACATGGGTAATTTTACCGCTAGGGTCAATTACGTAAGTAACGCGCTTGGCATAACCGCCGCCATCCACATCGAAAGCTTTGATGAGGGATTTGTCGCTATCGGCCAGTAGGGGAAAATTCAAATTATATTTTTGGGTAAATGCCTGATGGGAGACTTCATCATCTGCACTGACTCCCAAGATTACAATATCTTTTCCTTGATATTGAGACTGGGCATCCCGAAAACTACAGGCTTGTTTGGTGCAGCCTGGCGTGTCATCCTTGGGGTAAAAATACAAAACGACTGTCTTTCCGGCAAAATCAGATAAAGAGACTGTGTTGCCGTTTGTATCTTTGGCGGTAAATGCAGGTGCATCCGTACCAACTGCTAGAGGCATAATTAACCTTTCCTGTTTCAGATTGTTGATGCACTTGAAATTTTACATTAATTTATAATGATTAAATATAATTATCAAAAAATAGCAGAACTATACTTTAGGTAACTAATTTTGGTTAAATAAAATATCTGCTACAAAAAAATCAATTCTAAAATTAATCTTTTTGAGAAGAAAAATTTCTACCCATACACAATGCCTGCTGTTGATTCCCAAAACCCAAATATTTTTGTCTATCCTCAAAGCACAGTAGAAAGAGCCGAGCGATCGCTAGTGTGTTCACCCTTTAACGTATCTTTATTTGAAGTCATGGGACACCAGAGTGTGTCATTAGCTGCGATCGCCTTAGAAAATGGACTAAAGCAGGGCTATACTAAGCGCCCTTTATCAGAATTAGCATGTGATAACGCCCTAGGCTGGCTGATTCAAGTGGGTGTATTGCGTCGAGAAGTCGATGGTCAGGGGATTACAGATAGTTTTCGCCTCACTCCCCTAGGACGCCAGTTGGTGGAACAGTACCAGGGAAAAAATTGGCGGACTGCTTCATGGCGCGATCGTTTATCCGATATTGTGATTCGTTGGTTACGGATACCTTTTTAGAATTAGGACTTACGCAAAACTATACGCTGTAGGGGCAATTCATGAATCATTGGTGTCAACTTAACGCAAAAACTATGTCCCGCAAGGAACTGAAGTTCCAAGAATCATAGCGAAAGTCATCTGAAGATGACTAGATATCCCCAAAAATATTCAGTCTACTTCAGTAGACTTTAGCTATGAGCCAGAGAATTCATTCTCTGGCGGGTTATGAAGCCCGCAGCGAAGCTATTTCTAGCTGAAGTTGACACCAATGTTCATGAATTGCCCCTACATGAAAATCAGTGTTTCGGCTATTGTTTGCGTAAGTCCTGAGAATAAAAAACCAAAGAGTTAGGATTAGGGAATCAAAGGGAACAATATATACGGAAACATCACATCTATTCATGAAGTCTTTACCATAATCATTTGACTTAAATTTGTGAATGGGGCATTGGGAATTAGGCATGGGGCATTGGGCATGGAAAAGAGGCAGAGAGGCAGGGTGAAGGGTATAGAGGAGAGGAATTTTCCCTTTGCTCCATTCTCCCTGCTCCTGCTTTTTAAATGATGGATGGATTGTCTGGTGACTATTCACTCCTAAAATTCACCCTTATCTAGAAAAACTAACTAAATAGCAAACTATGAAATCAATTATGGTAGTGGGGACAACATCCCATGCAGGGAAATCACTTTTAACCACAGCTATTTGTCGTATTCTGTCGCGGCGTGGTTGGCGAGTGGCTCCTTTTAAAGGTCAAAATATGGCTTTAAATGCTTATGTCACTGCCAGTGGTGGAGAAATTGGCTATGCCCAAGCAGTACAAGCTTGGGCGGCGGGAGTAGTGCCTTGGGTAGAAATGAACCCAATTTTACTCAAACCCCAAGGAGATATGACCTCCCAAGTAATTATTAAAGGTAGGTCTGTAGGTAAAGTGAGTGCCTCAGATTACTACGAGCAATATTTTGAATTGGGGTGGCGGACAATTGAAGAATCGCTACAGCATTTAGGAACAGAATTTGATTTGCTGGTTTGTGAAGGTGCTGGTAGTCCAGCGGAGATTAACCTCAAGCACCGCGACTTAACTAATATGCGGGTGGCAAAATATTTGAATGCGCCAACAATATTAGTAGTTGATATTGATCGGGGTGGTGCTTTTGCCCACGTGGTAGGCACTCTAGAGTTATTGGAACCAGATGAACGCGCCCTAATTAAGGGTGTAGTAATTAATAAGTTCCGAGG
The DNA here is from genome assembly GCF_048836525.1 of Nostoc sp. CALU 546. NCBI lineage: Bacteria > Bacillati > Cyanobacteriota > Cyanophyceae > Nostocales > Nostocaceae > Nostoc > Nostoc sp. CALU 546. The sequence continues at coordinate 16,823 of NZ_JAWJTF010000103.1, read as the reverse complement.
ACAGCGATCGCTCCTAGATCCGGGGATAAAATGGTTAGAAGAACGGACAGGTATCCCGGTTATCGGTGTTATACCTTACTTGCAAGAAATGTTTCCAGCAGAAGATTCTCTTGACCTGCTAGAACGTCAATCATCGTCGAATAAAGCCCAAACGGATCTCAACATTGCCGTTATCCGCTTACCAAGAATTGCCAACTTCACCGACTTTGACCCACTGGAATCAGAAAGTACAGTTTCAGTAAAATACTTAAGTCCTAAGCAAGATTTAGGACATCCTGATGCCGTGATTATTCCAGGCACAAAGACTACGATTGCTGATTTACTACTACTGCAAAAAAGCGGTATGGCAGAAGCTATCCAAAACTATGCTGCTTCTGGTGGGACGGTTTTAGGTATCTGCGGTGGCTATCAAATGCTTGGTCAAATCATCGCCGATCCAGAAGGAATAGAAGGACAAGCTGGCAGATTTCAAGGGTTAAATCTTTTACCAATCAGAACTGTAATTACAGGACAAAAAATTGCTCGCCAACGCCAAGTTAGCTCAAATTATCCGCAACAGGGCTTGCCAGTCAATGGCTTTGAAATCCACCAAGGGCGATCGCGCATCGAACAACAAGGCATCGACCCCCAATCCTACCATGCCCTATTTGACGATATTAATTTAGGATTAGTGGATAGTTGTCAATCGGTGTGGGGAAGTTATCTTCACGGGCTGTTTGATAACGGCCCTTGGCGACGAGCTTGGCTAAATCGCCTCCGTCAACAGCGGGGTTTAAAATCTTTGCCCACTGGTGTTGCTAACTATCGAGAACAGCGAGAGCAGATTTTGGATTCCCTAGCCACTGAAGTTGAAAGCCATTTAGACTTAAGTCTGTTTTTGTCTTAAGCTAAAATACATTGAAATGCAGATTTTTTCGTTAAGACCGTCATTAGTCATTTGTCATTTGCAAAGGACGACTGACAAAGGACGAATGACAAGACTAAATTAAATGCGTAACACTGATGATTGTTCGTGTCCGCTTTTTACCAGATGATGTCACAGTAGATGCCGAGGTGGGAGAAGCCCTCTTAGATGTAGCAGAGAGGGCTGGGGTATTTATTCCCACCGGTTGTCTCATGGGGTCTTGTCACGCTTGCACTGTGGAGTTAGAGGATGGAGAGATCATCCGTGCTTGTATCACCGCAGTACCACCACGGAAGGAATTAACAATTAATTTGTTTAGCGATCCAACTTGGTAAGGGACTTCCAACAAATACAGTAGGAGGCAGAAGGCAGAAGGCAGGAGGCAGAAGGCAGAAGTTCTTTAATTTTGAATTTTTTAGCGCAGTGTTAGCGAGTCCGCTTACTCTTACCAAGAAACAAGCTACGAGCAGCGTCTCGTAGAGAGCATCATTTTGAATTTTGAATTGATATCTCCCTCATCCTCAGACTCAGCATTGAGTAGCATCAAAGGTAAAAGACTTTGAACGTAGTTTGCGCGATCGCGTCACAATATTTCAAGAAGCCTATATTTTAGAAAAATGTCTGCTAAACACAAAGATAGTAGAAGTACTATGCAATCTCGTGACTGGCCAATTGAGCAACTACCTGGGTTGAGCCACGAGGAACAATGTCAACTGCAAAATTGTGGGATTAGTAGCACAGTCGTACTATTCAAACAAGGGAAAACTCTAGAAGAAAGATTAGCGTTAGCAAATAAACTACAGATTCATCTTCAGCATATAAATAAATGGATGGCTTTAGCTGACTTGGCGCGTATTCCTAGTGTAGGTACACAATATTGTGGTTTATTGCTCCATGCGGGTATTGGTTCTGTAGTGCAGTTAGCTCAAACTCCCACTCACAGATTGCACCAACAAATTATGCGCTTGCAAGTAGCAACAATGCAGCGACGAGATTTGTGTCCAGCAATTGAGCTAGTACAACAGTGGAGTCAGCAAGCGAAAACATTAGGGATTGGGGATTAGGGACTGGGGACTGGGGACTGGGGACTGGGGATTAGGGACTGGGGTGATGAGGGAGATGAGAGGACAAAGGGGCAAGGTTAAAGGGAAAAGGATAAAGAAACAAACCCTTTCCCCCTTCCCCCTTCCCCTTTACCCTTTTTCATAATCTTCTATGCCCAATGCCCAATTCCCTACTCTTTTACTAAAACACCATTAAGGAAGATATCAGCGAGTCCTTCGGCCATTTCCTGCATTTGTTGGGGGGAAGCGTCAGGTTCTATGATGGTGTTGTTGGAAAAACCTGCGATCGCAAACATTCCTAAAAAAACTTTGGCAACTAGCTTGGCGTCAGTTTGACGATAAATGCCTTTATCCATCGCTGTTTGAAAGAATGCTTCGCCGACATCGGTCATTTTGGTAATGACTTCTAATTGAATGCGATCGCGCAAGTCGGGGTGAAACTGCACTTCCATAAAACAAACGCGCATTAAATCGGCATTTTTTTGAAAATTCCACATCCGACGGCGCATCACCTGAGCTACGGCTTTATAGCTGCCCATTTCACTCAATTCTGTTAGCAAATCGGTGAGAATCTCTACCCAACCATTCGTGGCTACTTCCACCAAAATCGCTTTTTTATTGGGAAAATGACGAAACAGAGTGCCTTCAGCTACACCTGCTGCTTGTGCTAAGTCGCGGGTGGTAGTACCGTCAAATCCTTGAGAGGCAAACAACCGTTGTGCTGCCTGCAAAATCCGGGTGCGCGTCTGAGCCTCTGAAGGCGGGGAAGAATTAAAAACTCGCATAACAGTTATGGTTAGATATCCGGAACAGGACTTGTAGCATTATTGTCTAATGTCAAGTACAAAGACCCACTGAAAGCTTAATACAAGATTAACGCCCTTTTGCTAAGTATCCTGTTATTTAGGTAATGTAACTTTATCTTAATTTTCGCTTATGAACCAGATCAGTCGGTCAATTTTAGATTTTAGATTGGGGACTTCGACTTCGCTCAGTCGAACGATTTTGGATTGGTCAGATCAAGTATCTGTCATATTGCGGCGGTTGTTTGTCACTTTGTTAGCTTTGATCGTTCTCTGGTGGGGATTACTACCAGAAATGGCTCTGGCTCAAACTCAAACAGCACCTTCTCCTCAAGAAACCAAAACTCAAACCCCGCCAGTTCAAAGTTCGATCCAACCTTATCTGGATCGAGTCATCAAGCAGTTAACGGAGTTTCGCCTCGACAATGGTCTGAAATTCATTGTTTTGGAACGGCATCAAGCGCCAGTAGTTTCTTTTCTTACATACGCGAATGTCGGTGGTGTGGATGAGCCAGATGGCAAAACTGGCGTAGCTCACTTTCTGGAACATTTGGCATTTAAAGGCACAACGCGCATTGGTACAGAAGACTACAAAAAGGAAAAACCACTACTTGAAGCTTTAGAAAGGTTAGATGCTCAAATTCAAACAGCAAAAGCCGATGGCAAAAAAGATGAGGTTGCTCGGTTAGAAGCTGAGTTTAAGAAAGTGGAATCGCAAGCAGCCAAGCTTGTCAAACAAAATGAATTGGGGCAAATTGTCGAACAAGCGGGAGGCGTGGGTTTAAATGCCAATACATCAACTGAAGCTACCCGCTATCTGTACAGCTTTCCTGCTAATAAGCTGGAACTTTGGATGTCGTTGGAATCGGAGCGATTTCTCGATCCTGTCATTCGTCGTGAGTTTTATAAAGAAAGAGATGTAATTTTAGAAGAACGACGGATGCGGGTAGATAATTCACCCATTGGCATGATGGTGGAAAAATTTATCGATACTGCTTACAAAGCTCATCCTTACAGACGTCCGGTGATTGGTTATGACGAAGATATTCGCAATCTGACACCAGAAGATGTCCAAAAGTTTTTTGATACTCACTACGTACCAAGTAATTTGACCATTGCCATTGTCGGAGATGTTAACCCGGCTGAGGTGAAAAAACTGGCGCAAACTTATTTTGGCCGCTATGAAGCCAAAACCAAAGCTGTTGAACAAATCCCGGTGGAACCGCCACAACAACAAACACGGGAAGTTACTTTACAGCTACCTTCTCAACCTTGGTATTTAGAAGGTTATCATCGTCCGGCAGTGACTCATCCAGATAATGCAGTCTATGAAATCATTGGCAGTTTATTAAGTGATGGGCGCACGTCGCGGCTGTATAAATCTTTGGTAGAAAAGCAGCGTTTGGCGCTAAATGCCCAAGGTTTTAGCGGATTTCCTGGAGATAAGTATCCAAACCTGATGTTATTCTATGCTCTCACGGCTCCTGGTCATACAGTTGATGAGTTGGCAGTGGCTTTGCGTCAAGAAATTGACAAATTAAAAACTGAGCCTGTAGCGGTGGCTGATTTAGAACGGGTGAAAACCCAAGCACGGGCGAGTTTGTTACGTACCCTCGATTCCAATATGGGGATGGCTCAACAATTGTTGGAATATGAGGTGAAAACTGGCTCTTGGCGGAATTTGTTTAAGCAGTTGGATGACATTTCGGCGGTGACGACGACTGATATTGTGCGAGTAGCGAAGGAAACGTTTACGGCAAAAAATCGGACGATTGGTAAGCTGTTGTCAAAAGAAGCTTAAGAGAAACGAACTACGAAGGATACCAAGGAAGAGAGTATGCAGAGGCACAAGGTGAAGAGTAAAAGGCGGATGGTGTTCAAAATCCAAAATGGGAAGAGGCTTGTTTATGCTTTGATTGCTGTTTTTGCGTGTTTACTTTTAACTTGTAACTTTTCTCTGGCGGCGACGGCTGAGGCGAAGCATTACACAGAATTGCAGTTGCCACCGCTACCTGAGATTAAGTTACCCAAGTATGAGCGGTTTGTGCTTCAAAACGGCTTAGTTGTCTATTTGATGGAGGATCACGAATTGCCGTTGGTGAATGGGACGGCGTTTGTGCGAACAGGAAATCGCTTGGAACCAATGGAAAAAGTTGGTTTAGCTGGTTTTACAGGCGCGGTGATGCGGACTGGAGGAACCAAGAAGCATTCGCCTGATGAACTCAACGAGATATTGGAACAACGGGCGGCGGCGGTGGAAACTAGTATTAGTGAAGCTGCTGGTAATGCTAGCTTTGAGGCACTCAGTGAAGATTTAGAAACAGTGTTTGGGCTGTTTGCTGAGGTGTTGCGATCGCCAGCATTTGCTCAAGAAAAGCTAGACTTAGCTAAGACACAGGCTAAGGGTGGAATTGCCCGTCGCAATGACGATCCAGATGGGATTGCCAATCGAGAATTTAAGAAATTGATCTATGGCAAAGATAGCCCTTATGCTCGCACCATAGAGTATGCAACGGTGGATCAGGTTGAGCGTGAGGATTTACTCAAGTTTTATCAGCAATATTTCCACCCCAATAATATGATTTTGGGGATTGTAGGGGATTTTGATTCTAAGAAAATGCGATCGCTCGTTCAAGCTAAGTTGGGCGACTGGAACCGCAACCCAGGTGTTGCTAAACCGACATTACCAAAGGTTTTGCCAGCTAATACAGGTGGAGTCTTTTTTGTCAATCAGCCACAACTGACACAAAGTAGTGTGCTTATCGGCCATTTAGGCGGACGGTTTGACAGTCCCGATTATGCAGCGCTGGATGTATTGAATGGAGTGTTAAATGGATTTGGTGGACGCTTATTTAATGAATTGCGATCGCGCCAAGGTTTAGCTTACTCTGTCTATGGCCAGTGGAGTCCCCGTTTCGACTATCCTGGCATGTTTATTGCTGGTGGACAAACGCGATCGGATGCTACCGTCCAGTTTGTCAAAGCCTTACAAAGTGAAATCAAGCGCATCCAAACTCAAAGAGTGACAGCAAAAGAACTGGCTTTTGCAAAAGAGTCTACACTCAACTCCTTTGTGTTCAACTTTCAAGACCCCAGCCAAACCTTATCACGGTTGATGCGATACGAATATTACGGCTATCCTGCTGATTTCCTCTTTCGCTATCAAAAAGCTGTCGCCGCCACCACCGCCGCAGATGTGCAACGGGTAGCACGAGAATACCTCAAACCAGAAAAGATCGTGACTTTAGTAGTGGGAAATCAAACCGCTATTCAACCACCATTGACGCAACTAGCAGCACAAGTGACACCAATAGATGTAACGATTCCTGGTTCACAGCCACAGGCGAAGAATTAGTGGCATAGATGTCTAGTAGTCTGTCAATAAATAATTGATGGATAAATTCTCTGTAGAGACGGCGATTTATCGCGTCTTTCTAACCGTCAAAATTAATGTGATAGACCACTAGCGACGCTGCTCAATCACAAATTACAGTCAAACTAAAAATAGAGACGGCGATTTATTGCTGTCTCTATTTTTATGGGATACTCAGCAACATAAATAAATTCCACTGCTATAAAATCGTTTCTTCTTTAGACAAAACTCCCTTAATTTAGTCTTTAAAATTAATCAGTAAAACTTGATTTTCTTTAATTGCATAGCAAAATATAAGAGAGGGTTTTGGATGTCAGGTTTAATCCTATCCAAGGCTATGTAACTGAATATAAATGTATAGCAATGTATTTAGGGAGGCGACCACATGGTTAGGATAACCATATCCGACCTGCATCCTATCGGTGAAGATAAGCAATTCGATGAACTTACCGATCAGGAAATGAAGACTGTAGAAGGTGGTGCTAGAAGAAGGAGAAGAGGCTCACGAACTTCAGTCAGTGATCCATCAGGCATAGTGACCGAACTCAATGATCGTTTTGATAATTGGATGGATATATTAAATAACAAGCTAGGAGATGTACAAACAGAAATTGTTGAGAGCCTCTAATCTTTTTGCAATTACTTTTCAAATTAATTTAGCTTGTGCGCTCTAAGTCTAATTAATCTTAGAGCGCATTTTTTTATAATTATTAGCTAAAAAATATGTGCTGTGGGCGCTGCCGACAATTTATAAATCAAGCTTTGAGGAAATGGTAAACGGTATCCGCCCTACAGTTTTGAGAATGGTGTAAGACTCTTATTTAAAACTGCTATATCAAATCAATAAAAATTCTTTGATTGCGCTTTATCCTCGATAATAGCAGCAATTTTCATTGTAGTTTTTATAATTATTCCAATAGTTAATCCAGACTTATTCCTTTGATTTATGTCTTTTTTAGCGAGTTAATAGCCTTGATTTCTCTAAAAGTTATGGATAAAAATTGCATTAACAGTTAAGCAATATACAGCTTAATTGTTCATATCCAACAAGAGTTTGTAGGAAAAATCATGGCTAATATCACACTTTCTGAATTGCAAGTTGGCTCGGTACTGTTCCAAGATTCCGAAAGCTTTCTCACCGACTTGAACGACATGAATGCTGTATATGGTGGTGAAGGTTATGGATTCGATCCATTCTTGGAATATGGAGCCAAGGGATTTGAATTCTCCATCTTAGGCTTGGGTGTCAATAACGTTGTATCCCTAGCTAAGTCATTCAGTGAAGATGTTTAATTTGTAGTTTACTCTCTCACCTAAATGGCTCTTCTAGGGATTAAAGGAAAAAAGAAATATATGTGACATACATGAGTTTTCTTTAAACCACAAATCTAGAAGAGCCAACCAGATTTAGTAGTGTAAAAACGCATTGCAACAAGAGTTTGTAGGAAAAATCATGGCTAATATCACACTTTCTGAATTGCAAGTTGGCTCGGCACTGTTCCAAGATTCCGAAAGCTTTCTCACCGATTTGAACGACATGAATGCTGTATATGGTGGTGAAGGTTATGGATTCGATGAATTACTGGATTATGGAGCCAAGGGATTTGAATTCTCCATCTTAGGCTTGGGTGTCAATAACGTTGTATCCCTAGCTAAGTCATTAAGTGAGGCTGACTAATTAATAGTTAGCGACTGAGTTACACGGCTCTTTTGTGATAAAAGTTAAAAAAATATATGTAATAAGCATAAGGTTTTTTCTAACTTAAAATCCAAGAGGGCCAAGAGTAAAAATGCATCGCAACAAATTTTTCAGGAGAAAATCATGGCTAATATCACACTTTCTGAATTGCAAGTTGGCTCGGCACTGTTCCAAGATTCCGAAAGCTTTCTCACCGATTTGAACGACGTGAATGCTGTATATGGCGGTGAAGGCTACGGATACGATCCATTCTTGGAATATGGAGCCAAGGGATTTGAATTCTCCATCTTAGGCTTGGGAATCAATAACGTTGTATCCCTAGCTAAGTCATTAAGTGATGCTGACTAATTAATAGTTAGCTACTGAATTGCACGGCTCTTTTGTGATAAAAGTTAAAAAAATATATGTAATAAACATAAGGTTTTTCTAACTTAAAATCCAAGAGAGCCAAAAGTAAAAATGCATCGCAACAAATTTTTCAGGAGAAAATCATGGCTAATATCACACTTTCTGAATTGCAAGTTGGCTCGGCACTGTTCCAAGATTCCGAAAGCTTTCTCACCGATTTGAACGACGTGAATGCTGTATATGGCGGTGAAGGCTACGGATACGATCCATTCTTGGAATATGGAGCCAAGGGATTTGAATTCTCCATCTTAGGCTTGGGAATCAATAACGTTGTATCCCTAGCTAAGTCATTAAGTGATGCTGACTAATTAATAGTTAGCTACTGAATTGCACGGCTCTTTTGTGATAAAAGTTAAAAAAATATATGTAATAAACATAAGGTTTTTCTAATTTAAAATCCAAGAGAGCCAAGAGTAAAAATGCATCGCAACAAATTTTTCAGGAGAAAATCATGGCTAATATCACACTTTCTGAATTGCAAGTTGGCTCGGCACTGTTCCAAGATTCCGAAAGCTTTCTCACCGATTTGAACGACGTGAATGCTGTATATGGCGGTGAAGGCTACGGATTCGATCCATTCTTGGAATATGGAACCAAGGGATATGAATTCGCTATTTTAGGCTTAGGAATCAATAACGTTGTATCCCTAGCTAAGTCATTCAGCGAAGGGGATGGGTTCTTGTAATATTAGTTAGTAATTACACCTAAGCTATTTAGCTCTTTTGTAAATTAAGTAAAAAAGAAATATATGTATCTGAAAAGCAGAATATTCTTTATTACTAATAAAAGCAAAAGAGCTAGCTAAAAGCAGTAATATCCAACTACATCTCACAAGATTTTTAGGAGTAAATCATGGCTACTATTACACTTTCCGAATTGTATCTATCTGGCTCAGAACTATTCCAAGATTCCGAAAGCTTTCTCAATGATTTGAGTGATGCAAATTCCACCTCTGTTTATGGTGGTCACGGCGCCGGATTTGATCCATTGCTAGATTATGGAATTAAGGGATATGAGTTCGCACTCTTAGGGTTGGGAATCAATAATGTTGTATCCCTAGCTAAGTCATTCAGTGGAACTAGTATTGCTTCTGCAAACAGCACTTGTGGTTAAGAAATTAACTCATAGTTCGATACTAAGCCATCTAGCTTTCCTAATATAAAAGGAAAAACCAGATTTGTGCAGTTAAAAACTATAAAGTTGATTGAATGACGAAAAATTCGGCTATCTAAAGCTTTACTACCCACAAGTTTTACTTAAAGACCACAATTTTTTTGGGGATTAATTATGACTAAGATTACACTTTTTGAATTGCGTCCCGCTGGCTCAGAATTATTCCAAGATTCTGAAAACTTCCTCGCCGACTTGAGCGATATGGATTCTATATCTATAAATGGTGGTGAAGGCTATGGATATGAACAATTACTGCAATATGGCATTAAGGGGTTTGAATTCTCTATATTAGGCTTTGGCATAAATAATGTTGTATCCCTAGCCAAATCGTTCAGTGAAGGTGTTTAATTTGTAGTTCACTAATGAGCTAAATGGCTTTTCTGGGATTAAGAGTAAATAAGTAACTCATGTGCAAAAATTATAATTTTGATTTTGGCATCAGCGCTACCTAGATGCAACTAAATTCAATCCAGTTAGGTTAATACTTGATCCTTCTTAAAAGTAAGGAATTGAGCAAGTATTGAAAGGAGAATGTATCAGGCATTTCGTGAGATGGCATAACACATGAGACTTTTTGAATACTAATAAACCAGGAGAGCCGAGAAAATTTTTCTCAATGATTATTCAGAATTTTTAGTTCTTCGCTACTTGAATCTAATTCACGTTGAGCGTTGGATAAATAATTCTCTGGAATGGAGTAAATGTCAAATATCACAATTTCTGAACTGCGCCCTGCTGATTCAGAAAATTACCTGACCGACCTGACTAATATGGATTCTATGCTTGTATATGGTGGTGAAGAAGATGACTTTACTCAAATGCTTAACTTTGGTGTAAAGAGCCTTGAATTTATGTTACTTTCCTTTGCAATCTACAATAATACGTTGCTAGCAAAGTCATTTCATCCTAATGGGAATGTAACCTAAAAAGATTGCATCATAACCTGATGGTAAATCTGCAATGTATTGATTTGCCATCAACAACTTTTAACTAATCAAATAACTTTAGTGATTCAGCTAGGATTTTTCTGACGCTATGCCACCATTTTTATTAAGTTCTCAAAATGTTTTTAGCTACCTGATTTCTCAAGGTATGTGTACTCAACAAGAGCAGTCTTTGAGTCAAGTCGAGCTAAAACCTGCTAAAAATTTTAACTTGTTACTGACTTTTCCAGATGGACGAAAACTCTTAGTTAAGCAAGAACGTCTCAACCGAGAAGGCAAAACTGCTGGTGAGTTTTTGCAGGAATGGCGAATTCACGATTTTTTCCAAACATTCCCAGAAATCAGCCACATTCGACCTTATTTGTCGGAAGCATTGCATTTTGATGTGGAAAATTCCATCATTGTGTTTAATTATCTGAGCAATTATTGCGATTTGCATGATTTCTACCTGAAGAAGAATTTTTTTCCAACTAAGATTGCGGCGGCAGTTGGTGCGACTCTGGCATCAATTCATCGTCTAACTTTTGACCGTCAAAACTATCGGGAATTTTTTCAAAAGTCTGAGGATGCATCTAATCAAAAAACTCCTGAGCTAATTCGTGGATTGGATAGGATTACTCCGGAAATTTTTGGTAAGGTTCCTGCTGATGGACTGAAATTCTTTACCCTTTATCAACGTTACGACAGTCTGGGACAAGCGATCGCAAATTTAACCAACGCTTTCACTCCTTGTTGTCTAACGCATAATGACCTGAAGTTAAACAATATCCTTCTATTACTCGATTGGGAAGAAGTATTTTTTGATGAGTCGTTCTCAGATGAGAGCATTGTTCGATTCATTGACTGGGAACGCTCTGGTTGGGGAGATCCGGCTAGTGATTTGGGAAAAGCGATCGCTAGCTATTTGCAATTTTGGCTGTATAGTTTAATTACCAGTAAATCCATTGCGATCGAAGAGTCTTTACGCCTAGCAACAACCCCTCTACAAGTGATTCAGCCTTCCATCTCGGCCCTGCTTACTACTTATTTAGCTTACTTTCCCGAAATTTTAGAGCATCGTCCTGATTTCTTGCAACGAGTTGTGCAATTTTGTGGTTTAGCTTTGATTCAAGCTATTCAAGCGGCACTCCAGCACGAAAAAACCTTTGGTAACTCTGGTATATGTATGCTCCAAGTTGCTAAAAGTTTGTTGTGCCGTCCAGAAGCATCAATTCCAACAATTTTCGGAATGCAAATATCAGACCTTGCCCCCGTTTAGGAGAGGATGCGGGGGATGAGGGAGCAAGAGCAGGGAGAAGAGTTTTCCCTTCTGCACCCCGCACCTCTGCCCAATTCCCAATGCCCAATTCCCAAATAAACCTATGCAACTATTAGATTCGCTAGAAACTCAACTACCAGATATTTCAGAGTCATTGCAGACATCACTACAAGACATCATTAATCAACTTCAAATTGAGTCTCACTATTGTATTAGACACCCAGACTATAAACCCTTGGAATTACCACAGGCAGCAGTTACTCGTTTTCAGCAATTACCCTTAGACATCCAGAATAGCTTTTTAAGCGTGCAACTGCGTAATTTTCTCTACGGCATCTATTACAATGGCTCTTTGAAAAGTGCCCTCGCACCCGATGCAGAGGTAACGAATTTGGCACTGAATCAAAATATAGAAAATAACACTTTGTTGGGTGTAGATTTAGCATTTTACGATCGCTTGCATGAAAGCAACAGAGGCGAAGGCTACTGGAGTCCTGATTGGCTGGTAGTGAAAGAAGAAACTGATGGGACTTTGGCAGTTGAGAAAAATGCTTTAATACTGCACATTCAACGCGATATCCATTTGCAACCAACAGACCAACCTCTTACTGCCGGTAATTTAGTGACGATTAAAATGCCCAAAAATCTGGTGCAAAACGGATTTTATATGGCAGTTGCTAATGCCGGAACTCCCTCAAATCAAGAAAATCTGGTACGCGTTTATTTCAATTTAACTTCAGATGGTGCAGTTGCAGTTATGGACAGTTTAACTGCCCAACTCAACGCTATCCCCATTTTCTTTTCATTCAAAGCACTATACAATCCTTCCGATTATGAGCGTTATGACTCAGCAGTGCTTTACTTTGGCAAAAGCAACTACGAAGCTGTTCACCCAGTGTTAGAGAGGGTATATGCAGAACATCAATCCCATTTTGGTGAGCAAGTGCCTTTGTTTACCAAGATGGTAGCACCAGGGATGGCGATCGCTGAAGAACCAGACCGCAAATTTGCTGTTAAAGAAAGTTTTGGCACAAACCGCTGTCAAATTGTTGCCAATGCTTTACTTGAGGCTTGGTATGAAGGTAATGATACGCCAGCAGGACGGATGACATCAATTCTGCGGCATTTCTCTTTGTGCGAAATTGAATTGCAACGTCCCTACCTCAATCCTAACTCAGATGATATCTATACTTCTTTGAATTGGGGATTAGGGACTGGGGATTAGGGACTAGGGACTGGGGATTCATACCCAGTCATAAGTTCAAAAATTCACTTACTCAGCAACGCCGATTTTTACTCATGAATTATATGACTCAAGAATTTTCCACATCTAATGAACTATTAGATAACAAATTTAAATTCAATCATGAAGAATTGGAACAGATAGTCAAAGCTGTTTCTGTGGGTAAATATTCCTGGGCTTGTGTTTTAATCCTTCGTTTTAGTGGTTACAATCCTCTAGAATATATACCCTCACGCACCTACATTCGATTAATGAAAAATAACTGGCTACTTAGCAAAGCCAATCGTCGTCAAACTGATAATCGGAATTTAGGACTTTTTAAACTAGAATCAAGCTGGATTCAAATGGGTATCGGCAAAGGTCGTTCCAACGATAGCAGGGAAAAGGGAACAGAGAATAGGGAACAGGCTTAAAAGTCTCTATTCTTACAAATTTTTCTTGATAAATATTAGAAATTTCTAATCTTGCATACATCAATCTGATAGGGACACATAGCTAGCTGTGCGTCCCTACGTTAATGGGTAAATATCCTCAAAAAAAATGCGTAGTTTACCGCCATAGGCATCGCATTTATCAAGCAATGTCTTTCAGTTAACACTTTATCCCTCCTTTTTAAGGAGGGAATTAGAGGTTAAGCCTGTATTAGGATATCTTTAGATGATTGAGAATTGACAACCTTCGTCAGATTTGTCACTATTTCCAAGGCGGCGATTTGACCTTTTAACCAATTAGCAAATAAGTCTCCCATAATTTGCAGCCGCCGCTGTTCGTCTAGTTGAGGTTTAATGATTTCCTCAACTGCAATTATATGCACTCCTTTGGGAGTAGTTATTGGTTTGAGAATTTGTGGGGGACTCGCAGCAAAGACCGCTGCTGCAATTTCTGGTCTAAAATCGCTGCGGAGGCGTATTCCTTGATATCCTCCAGCACGGCGTATTTCAGTATTTTGAATGTATTGGCGGGCAATTTCTTGAAAACTAATTTCATTTTCTTGCAGCGCGTAAAACAGTTCTAGAGCTAAATCTTCGTCATCTAATACGACTTCGTATGTCACTGCTCCAACATAATCGAGTTGGTGTGCATAGAAAAATGATTCGACTTTTTCTGCAAATAAATGATTTGCCAATTTAGCAGATATTAGATTGGTTTCAGCTATTGCTTCAAAGTCGTCTAAAGAAAGATGATATTTGTCTAACCATGCCCAGGTATCTTCTGCTTTGATAAGTTGGTTGGCTAAACGCAGGCTATCTGCTGCATTTTGCAGTTCTTCTAAACCAATTTCAATACCTGCCTTTTTAGCTTCATCTTCAACAATTTTCCGAGTTGCGATCGCCTCCAATACGCTAGGAATTTGGCAAGAAAGCTTTATGTGGTCAAGAATATCATCAGGAGAAACAGTCAATAGTTTTGACATATTCTAACTCCTACAATTAGTAACCTAAATTAATAGGGTGGTTTCAATTTTAGCAAGATAATAATAATTGTATCTCTCTTATATTTTTAGATGCAATTATTATTGCCTTTATATAATAATAACTCGAATATTTTATCTGATGTAATCAAAAGGTATATATTGTATAATATAAATTATATTTATTTTTTCAATAAATCAGTGTAGCAAAAAAAGATGAAGAAGAATTCAGAAGCCAGAAATAAATAGCTAAAAAGAAACAATAAAACTACAATATTTATCTAATGAAAATTTAGTAATACTTGATACCAATTTGAGGTGAAGCTGCATAAAAAATTGGTATTACACAAATTAAATCGCAAGACTCAGATCCCCAAATTATTACTGAATTCGGGGATCTGAGTCTTGCAAACGAATTAAGTAGGGCTATATGCTAAGGATAGTGGATTTAATAACCTGTGTAGGTTGGGTTTCGTGCCCATTGGTGTCAACTTAAGCTAGAAATAACTTCGCTGCGGGCTTCATAACCCGCCAGAGAATGAATTCTCTGGCTCATAGCTAAAGTCTACTGAAGTAGACTGAATATTTTTGGGGATATCTAGTACCGCAAGGCGGAATTCGTAATTCGTAATGACGCTCCTGCGTCGCTAACGCTGCGCTAACGTAATTCGTAATTAATTGTTTGCAAGGGTTTCAGACATTTAAAATGGGTGGTTTATTTACGCCGTGCTGTACTAGTACAACACGGTGTAAATAAACCAATCATTCCAAATCAACGAAACCCTTATGCTGTATTCATTTTTAATTTTTAATTTTTAATTCCGCCTTGCGGTACTAGTCATCTTCAGATGACTTTCGCTATTAGCAAGGAACTTAAGTTCCTTGCGGGACATAGTTTTTGCGTTAAGTTGACACCAATGCTTCGTGCCTCAACCCAACCTACAAAAGTCGATGTTATTTAATTCTCATTCCTAAAGCTCTAAACCACCTTCTTGCAACTTCTTAAACGGATCTAAGATAAAGTCCATCACCCGGCGTTGACGAATAATCACCTCTGCGGTTGCTGTTTGACCTGCTGTTAGGGGAATACGTCTGTTGGCATTTTGGATATAGGGTTGATCTAGGGAGATTTCCAACTCATAGGTTTCGATGTTGCCTTGATTAGTTGTCTGAACTTTTGAGTTAGGTGAAATCCAGCTAACACGCCCTTGCACTACCCCATAATCTTGGAAGGGATAAGCATCAAATTTGATTTTAACTGGCATTCCCACCTTCAAAAAACCGCTTTGTTGGCTGGGCATCTGTGCTTTTAAAATCAAGGGTGTATTGTTGGGTGCAATTTGGGCAATCATCTGTCCCGGTTCGACTACTGAGCCTGGTTTTTCGATAGGTAACTCAAAAATTGTGCCATCAATAGGCGATCGCACTATTCGTTGCTGCATTTGTAGTTGCAAGGATGTCACCTGGCTTCCAGTTTGAGCAATTTCTGATTGCAGGTTAGTAATTTGTGTTTGTAAGTCTTTAAGCTGTTCCTGATTTCTCAGCACCGCCAGTCTACCTGCTTGCACTACACTGCGATAGCCACTTTGCTGCTCTTGCAAGCGAAGTTTGAAAAGCTGAATATCTGATTGAGCTTGACTCATCAACGACTGATAGCGGTTCACTTCTTCTTTTAAGCGCAACTGGGCTTGTGTGATATCAGATTTTGTTTGTTCTTGCAAGCGCTGGCTCTCTTCCGCTGTTTTTTCCAGTTCTACAAGTTTGGTTTGGGGAATTGCACCCACCCGCAAAAGTTTGCGATAACGCGCAATTTCTGCAAAATCTCGCCTTAAACGACTCTTCGCTAACTTCTGAGCAATCTGGGTAGAACTGATGTTCTGGCTAGCCTGTTCTACTAGAGCCAGTTTTTCCAGTCGTTGTAAGTTGTAAGTACTCTGTTTAGCATCGAGGTTTTGCTGCGCCTGACTAATTTGGGCAATTTTTTCCAATTCTTGAGATTTATTTTGTTGCTCTTGGGTGTTAATTGTCAAAAGAATTTGGTTTTTGAGAAGATCGAGTTGCGATCGCCGATTTAATAAACCTTCTAGTCTTGTTTGCACCTGCTGCAATTCTGTTCGCAGCACATCAGACTCCAATTCAACCAAAACCTCTCCTGCTTTTACGGTTGCGCCTTCTTTGACATTGACAGCAGTAACGCTACCAATCACTGGACTATCCAATTGTTGGGTTGCTCCTTCCGGTTCCATTCGCCCTCTAGCACTTCCTGTTTCATCAACTTTAGAAAGCATTGCCCAAGGTAAGATGATTGCAGCAAAGCCCACCAGTAAATACAACATGGAGCGCGTCCAGATTTTTGGTAAGGCGTCTAGCAGTTCCTCGGTGCCGTAAAACCAATCGTTCTCTTCAGATGTTTTCTGCGTCTGAGGATCAATAATGGCACTTGCGTCTTCAGCCAGGTGAAATTCAATCGGCTTTTCTATGGCAAAGGCAGATGATGAATTATTAGATGGGTTTGGCATAAGAATTGGGGATTGGGGACTGGG
>NZ_JAWJTF010000144.1:0-19868 GCF_048836525.1 Nostoc sp. CALU 546 | reverse complement strand
ATCCTACTCTGCCACAACGAACCTACTGCAATTAAAAAGTATAGAGGTCTTAACTCTATCCTATTTGAAAGAGTTTTAGACCTCTGATATTTTTGGTATAGCGGTTCTCCAAAAGCGTGAAGTACAATTTTGACCTCACTTCCATTCCCCCCTCTTAAAAGGCTACGGTGTACACACAAGTCCTAAAAACCTAGCTTGATAAGACTTTCCTCGTTCCCAGTCTCCGACTGGGAATGCATTCATTGAGTCTCTGACTCAATGCCAGATTGGAGGCAGAGCCTCCACGAGGAGCATTCCCATGTAGAACATGGGAACGAGATAAAAACGAGGTAAACGAGATAAACAAGAGAAGAATGGAAAATCAAGCTTTTTTCGACTTGTGTGTACACCGTAGCCTTATAAAGGTGGGAAACAAGAAAATCCGGTTCCCTCCCCTTTATAAGGGGAGGGTTAGGGTGGGGTAAAGAAATATTTGATACATCAATCATGAGTTTTAAAACATCCTCTTAGAAAAATATCGCATTTTAAAACTCATAGTTTTCTAGAACAAAACCCAAATTTACGGTTTAACTCTCATGTTGCAAGAAATGAGTCAGGGAACTCAAAGTTCAAAACTCAAGGTTCAAAACACTTCCCAACAACCCGTTATTTCAGTTTGCCATCTCGATTACTACTTTGGTCGGGCAGAACTCTGCAAGCAAGTCTTGTTTGATATTAATCTCGACATTTATTCTGGAGAGATTGTGATTATGACTGGGCCATCCGGTTCTGGTAAAACCACTTTACTAACACTAATAGGTGGATTGAGATCCGCTCGCGAAGGCAACCTGAAAGTTTTGGGACAGGAAATATCTGGGGCTAGTAAGCGGCAACTGATGCAAGTGCGGCGACAGATTGGTTATATTTTTCAAGCACACAATTTATTAACTTTCTTAACTGCAAAGCAGAATGTCCGAATGTCTTTGGAATTACACGATGAGTACCTAAAGCAAGATATGGATCAGCTGGCAACGGATACTCTGAAAAGTGTTGGTTTAGGCGATCGCATCGATTATTATGCAGATAGTCTTTCTGGAGGGCAAAAGCAGCGAGTTGCGATCGCTCGTGCCCTAGTCAGTCGTCCTAAAATTGTTCTTGCCGACGAACCAACTGCTGCTCTCGATAAAAAGTCAGGTCGCGATGTTGTAGATATCATGCAGCGTTTAGCTAAAGAGCAGGGTTGCACTATTTTACTCGTCACTCACGATAATCGAATTCTCGATATTGCCGATCGCATTATCCACATGGAAGATGGACGGTTAGTACAAGAAATGGGAAAGTAAGAAACTATCTAATTTGGCTAGTGAGATCGTGATTTTTGATTCTTTTAATGGGATTAATTTTAGCTACTTGTGAAAGTCTTATGAGTCAAACTGAAGAACCAAAATATTGCGTATTGCAATCTTATGATGATATTGAAATCCGGCAATACGAGCCAAAAATTGTTGCTGAAACAGTCATTCAAACTGAAAGAGATCGAGCAAACAAGGCTGCATTTTCGATTCTTGCCGCTTACATATTTGGTGAAAACACCTCTGTAACCAAAATTGCCATGACTGCGCCTGTCACGCAATCCCAGCCAAGTGAAAAAATCGCCATGACTGCGCCTGTGATTCAACAAGAAGCGGGGGAAAATGATCGGGCTACTTGGGCGGTACAGTTCGTGATGCCCTCAGAATATACGCTAGCAACGCTGCCAAAACCAAAAGACTCTCGCATTACTATCAAAGAAGTTCCCAGCAACAAAGTAGCGGCAATCCGTTTCTCCGGTCTAGCTGAGGATGAACAATTGCAAGAAAACGAAGCCAAATTATCTGCTTTTCTGGCTCGGCAAGGTATCGAGACAAAAGGTAAAGCGATTTATGCTTTTTATGACTCTCCGTTCATCTTGCCCGCATTTAGACGCAATGAAGTCATGCTCGAATTGAAATAATAGACTTCTTGCAAAAGTCGGGGTAAAGGGTAAAGAAACTCAAAATCCTTTCCCTTTCCCCCTTCCCCTTTACCCCCTTCCCCTTTACCCCCTCCCCTTTACCCCTTCCCCTTTACCCCGCCAAGTTTCCTTGACGAACTACTAGATTCTCGCTTTTTGCGATCGCATCAGATCAAATATCTCAGGAGAAAAATTATGATTGCAACGACTCGCTTAAAAACCACTCAATCGGAAGAAATCTTTGCTGCTGCCCAAAAATTAATGCCAGGAGGAGTTAGTTCCCCCGTGCGGGCTTTCAAATCTGTTGGTGGACAGCCAATCGTATTCAATCGCGTCCTTGGCGCTTACATTTGGGATGTGGATGGCAATCAATATATCGATTATGTCGGCAGTTGGGGGCCTGCTATCTGCGGTCACACTCATCCTGAAGTCATTGCTGCTCTGCACGATGCCCTAGAAAAAGGAACTAGCTTCGGTGCGCCCTGCTATCTCGAAAATATACTGGCACAGATGGTAATCGATGCTGTTCCTAGTATCGAGATGGTGCGTTTTGTCAACTCCGGCACGGAAGCTTGTATGGCTGTTCTTCGTCTAATGCGAGCTTTTACGGGGCGGGAAAAAGCAATCAAGTTTGAAGGCTGCTACCACGGACACGCCGATATGTTTCTCGTTAAGGCTGGCTCTGGTATTGCCACTCTCGGCTTGCCCGATTCTCCTGGTGTGCCCAAATCCGTGACTAGCAACACGCTGACCGCTCCTTTCAACGATTTAGAAGCAGTAAAAGTATTGTTCGAGCAAAATCCCGGTGAAATTGCTGGTGTAATTCTTGAACCAGTGGTTGGAAATGCAGGTTTTATTCCACCTGCTGCGGGTTTTCTTGAAGGTTTGCGAAAACTGACGCAAGAGCATGGAGCGCTATTAGTATTTGATGAAGTGATGACGGGCTTTCGGATCGCTTACGGTGGAGTGCAGGAGAAATTTGGTGTCATTCCTGACTTAACTACCTTGGGTAAGGTGATCGGCGGCGGTCTGCCAGTCGGTGCTTATGGTGGTCGCCAAGAAATTATGTCGATGGTTGCTCCAGCCGGAAACGTGTATCAAGCCGGAACGCTTTCGGGCAATCCACTGGCAATGACGGCAGGGATCAAGACGTTAGAGTTGTTGCAACGACCTGGAACTTACGAGCATCTCGATCGCATTACAAAGCGACTCACAGAAGGGATGCTGGAGATTGCCAAAGAAACAGGTCATGCTGCCTGCGGTGGTCAGATTAGCGGCATGTTTGGTTTCTTCTTTAACGAAGGCCCGGTTCGCAATTATGAGGATGCTAAGAAGTCTGACTTAAGTAAATTTGCTCGTTTCCATCGCGGGATGTTAGAACATGGAGTTTATTTAGCTCCATCTCAATTTGAAGCCGGATTTACTTCTTTAGCTCATACCGAAGCAGACATCGATCGCACCCTCGAAGCAGCCCGAACAGTCATGTCTCAGTGAACTTCTTGCAAAAGTAGGGGAAGGGGGAAAGGGGAAGGGGTAAAGGGGAAGGGGTAAAGGGGAAGGGGGAAGGGGTAAAGGGGAAAAAACTCAAAATCTTTTCCCTTTAACCTTTAACCTTTAACCTTTACTCTTTAACCTTTAACCTTTAACCTTTACCCTTTACCCTTTAACCTTTAACCTTTCCCCTTTCCCCTTTCCCCGCCAAGTGAACTTGGCGAACTACTAGGCTAATGGTTTGAGCTTAGATAACTGCTCCTAAAGAGGTCAACGTGGCAGTTGCCGCCTCAGTTAAACCTTTAACTCCGACAATATTCATTTGCTCATAGGGCTTACTCGCTCTCATGGTTTTTAAGCATTTGCCTGCTTCTATATCCCAAAGTCTAATCGTTTCATCGTCACCGCCACTAACCAAGGTTTGGTTATCTGGACTAAAGGCAACTGACCAAACCAAGCCTGTATGTCCGTGCAAAACTTTCAGGCACTCACCCGTGCAAACGTCCCACAACTTGATTGTCAAATCGTGACTCGTGCTAGCCAGTATCTTGCCATCAGGGCTAAAGGCGATCGATTGCAACCAGTTTGTGTCTGCTTGTAAAACTTTCAGGCACTCACCGGTATGCGGATTCCACAGCCTGATTGTTCGATCTGGACTAGCACTTGCCAGGATATTACCATCAGGGGCGATCGCAATTGCCCAAATCCAACTCGTGTGTCCTGCCAAGGTTCTGAGGCAGTTACCCGTGTGAATATCCCATAACTTGATCGTTTGATCCCAGGAGCCACTCGCCAATATCTCTCCTTGAGAGATGAAGGCAACTGACCAAACCGCAGCGTTATGTCCCTGTAAGGTTCTTAAGGTTCGACCTGAACGAACGTCCCATAATTTTATAGTACAGTCCTCACTGCCACTGGCGATCGTCTGGCTGTCGGGACTAAAGGCAATCGATAAAACTGCTGCGCGATGTCCTTGTAAGGTTCTTAAGGTTTTACCTGAAGGAACATCCCATATTTTCAGTGTTTTATCTACACTACTGCTGACTAGGATATTTCCTTCATGATTAAAGATAACTGAATGAACCGAGTTGGAATGTCCTTTTAACACTTTGAGGCATTCACCAGTTGCGGCATCCCATAACCTCACAGTGCGATCGCGGCTGCTACTAGCAAAAATTTGACCAATGCTTGGTAAGCTAGCACTAACAGGACTAAAGGTAACAGAGAGTATTTGATTGGTATATCCTTGTAGAGTCTTGAGGCATTCACCTGTATCGACACTCCATAGCTTCACGGTTTGATCGTGTCCACCGCTAGCCAAAAGCTTGCCTTGGGGACTGAAGGCAACTGCAAAGACCCAACTGAAATGTCCTTGAAGCGTTTTGAAACATTCACCCGTATCGACACTCCATAGCTTCACGGTATGATCGTGCCCACCGCTAGCCAAAAGGTCGCCTTGCGGGCTGAAATCCACTGAAAAAACTCGATTTGAATGCCCCAGAAGTGTTTTGAGACATTCACCCGTTTGAGTTTTCCATAGCCTAATAGTTTGATCCTCGCTGCCACTTGCCAATATTTGACCATCTGGACTGAGGATTATTGACCGTATTCCACTATTATGGTGTTTTTCAAACGTTTGCATACACTGTCCAGTTTTGATATCCCACAATTTAACAGTGCAATCGTCACTACCACTCAACAGTTGAGTATCTCCCCTAAAGACAACAGAGAGTACCCAACTAAGATGTCCCTGGAGTGTTTTGAAGCATTCTCCAGTGCTGCTATTCCATAGCTTCACGGTGCAGTCATCGCTGCCACTTGCTAATGTGCAATTATCTTGGCTAAATGCAACCGACCAAACCTCATTTGTATGCCCTTCTAAGGTGCGAAGGCACTGACCAGTACTAACATCCCATAACTTTATTGTGTAATCGGTGCTACCGCTAGCGAGAATCTTACCATCAGGGCTGAACGTCAGTGATGTTACCCAACTTTTATGTCGCGTGCAGATGAAGACTGGTTGCACATCGCTAACTTGGTACAGATGAATTTCTCCATTACTGTCACCTACCGCCAGAAGTTCTCCATCAGGACTAAAGGCTACCGCATGAATAGCACCAAAGGTTTCAGTAAACGTACACCTCGCTAAATTGGCGTAAGCAAAATTCGTATTTTGCAAATTTACATCTCGTAGGTCAGCCTGCCAAATGGTTAGACCAGAGAAATCATAGCCCGTTAAATTAGTTCCTAACTGATTGAGTAAGTTAAGAATATTACCTGCTACATATCCCGGCTCCAAGGGTGACTTCTCTTGCTGCTTGAGTAAGATTTGAGTCAGTTCATATTCCAAGTTTTTTTTGCCTTCAAAGACTGGAATTAATCTGTTAATCACGGCATAGAGAATGAGACGAATTTGAGTCTCTCTTACATAGTCTTTGGCAGTAGCTTTGATCAGAGCATGGCTTTTAAAAAGCGAAAACTCCTGGTTAGCAATCTCCTCACAAACTTGCTCAACCAAGCGACTTGTCACGTACTCCATCACGACTGGCTGTAGGGTGAAGTAGGCTGTATCTCGTTCGATGAGCGATCGCCGTCCCAAAGATTCCAGCGTTTCAATTAAATTGAGTTGGGGAAAAGGCGATACTAAATCTTCTCGTAATTTGGAGAGGGTTACTGGCTCCCGATTAATCGCTAGCCAGTACATTACATCTTTTCCCTCATCAGATAAACGCTCAAATTGCTGCTCTAATAAATCACGAAGATCCCCAAATACGGTGGTTTCCTCTTTTAAAAACTCAGAAATATAACCATCAAATAAATCTTGAATCGTAGTTGCCACAATTTTTAAGGCTAAGGCATTGCCTCCATAGCGTTTGACCAGTGCGTTAAATTGAGTTTCTAAACCCTTGAGCCTCTTACTCTTAAGAATTTCTTCTCCCTCTCCTTCTTTGAGTCCACCCAATCTCAAAGTTCGCACTGGTAAGGCTTCTCCTTCTAGAGAGGCAACTTCTTTAGGTTTTTCTCGCGTTGTGAGTAGCAAGCAACTCTGGTGGTCTGATTTACCTACTCGTTTAAGGAGTTCGCCATACTGCTCATATCCAAGGTTATATTGTCCGGCTCGACTCCCACCACGTAACACAGCGTCTACATTATCGAACACGACCAAGCAGCGCATTTCCTTAAAGTAGTTAAGCAGCATGGAAATCTTATCACTAACGCTTTCCGGCAATTCTGCCTCAGTTTCTTGCTCGTCAGATAGAAACTGAATGATGCTACCTAAGAATGTATCAATGGGTGGAGCGTCATACAGCGATCGCCAGACAATACAATCAAATTTGTCCTGCATTAATTCTGCCAATTTGATCGACAGACTAGTTTTCCCGACTCCACCCATTCCGAGAATGGTCACTAATCGACAGCGATCCTTCAGCAACCACTCATCCAGAGTACTGAGTTCTTCTGTACGTCCGTAAAATGCTAAGACAGAAACAGCTTCCCCCCAATCTTGACGGCAATTGGGGTCTGAGGTCGAATAGTAGCCTTCGCATAGGCAGCTATCAAAACCAAGAAAGAGAGCCTCAAGTGTTCGCTTGTCAACTCCCTTCCTACGGTTTAAAACTTTTCTGATTGTTAGAGGGTCTAAGTTAGTGCGGTAGCTTAACTCTTCAAGAGTGAATCTCTTGCCAAAATTATCTCGAAACTCAAACTTGTGCCTTGCTTCTTCGAACTTCTGTAAACCAACAGAAGTGAGTATAACTCCGCGCTTACGTCTTAGCATACCCAAATTCCTCTACAGACAAAGATAGATTTAGCACAGAACTTAAGTACTTTTTCACCCAAGAGATATTTATGACTGAAGTTTTAGACTAAATGGTGAGAAAAAGCTGTACAGTGACTATCAGTTAAATATCTAGATAATTGCATATTTGTCAAGAAGGTGCAGAAAAAGGGAGCAAGGGAGCAGGGGTGCAGGGGAGAGTTCAAATACCAAGTTCTTTCCCCTCTGCCCCTCTGCCCCTGTGCCCCTCTGCCCCTCTGCCCCTCTGCCCCTCTGCCCCTCCGCCCCTCTGCCCCTCTGCTCCATCAAACGCCTGAAGCTTGTGAGAAATACGGGTTATATCCTCAAGCTAGACTGTACCCGTTGTCAAAATTTGAATTTGGAATTGCTGAACAAAATCCCTCAATACTTTAGAGTTAATAATAAACTCAATTCCAAAGCGCGATCGCAATGACTGATAAAGAACTCAAACATCTACTTGAGAGTAACGCTAAAACAGTCCAAGCTATGCTAGATGAAATGGCGGAAGCACGTCAGGAACGCCAAGAACTCCGAGAAGGAATGCTCCAAATCCAGAATGCAGTAGCACAATTAACCAACATACAAGAGAGAATAACCAATTTACTAGTTTCTCTCGATGGCGATCGCCCCACAATTCTCAAAAAACTCTCAGCACTGGAAACTAAACTCGATCAGTTGTTGCAGCAAAACCCAACGGATGAGTTAGGGTAAACGTTCATAATAATGCCTAGACGTGTTGAAACAACATTTATTTTCCTTAAACAGTCGATAATGTAAATAAATGTAAAAAATCCTCAGGCAGGACAGAAGCATCTATGCGTGTAATTTTGATGACCGGTAAAGGCGGCGTGGGCAAAACTTCCGTCGCTGCTGCAACTGGACTCCGTTGTGCGGAACTAGGCTATCAGACGTTGGTTTTAAGTACAGATCCCGCCCACTCCCTAGCAGACAGTTTTGACATGGAACTGGGACATGCACCCCAAAAAATTCGCCCAAATCTGTGGGGTGCAGAACTGGATGCGCTACAAGAACTGGAGGGAAACTGGGGTGCTGTGAAACGTTATATTACCCAAGTTTTACAGGCCAGGGGTTTAGATGGCGTACAGGCGGAAGAATTGGCTATTCTACCAGGCATGGATGAGATTTTTGGCTTGGTGAGGATGAAACGCCATTACGATGAAGGTGAGTTTGATGTCTTAATTATCGACTCGGCCCCCACAGGCACAGCACTGCGTTTGCTGAGTTTACCTGAAGTCGGTGGCTGGTATATGCGCCGTTTTTACAAACCATTTCAAAACATCTCGGTGGCACTCCGTCCCCTGGTGGAACCTTTGTTTAGACCAATTGCTGGTTTTTCGCTACCTGATAAAGAGGTAATGGATGCACCTTATGAGTTTTACGAGCAAATTGAAGCTCTGGAAAAAGTATTAACAGATAATACTCAAACCTCAGTGCGTCTTGTCACTAATCCTGAAAAAATGGTGATTAAAGAGTCTCTCCGTGCCCATGCCTATCTGAGTTTGTATAATGTTGCAACAGATTTAGTCGTGGCTAATCGGATTATTCCAAGTGAAGTCCAAGATCCATTTTTCCAACGTTGGAAGGAAAGTCAGGAACAATATCGCCGGGAAATTCATGATGATTTTCACCCTCTACCTGTGAAAGAAGTTCCTCTATTTTCCGAGGAAATGTGCGGTTTAGCTTCTTTAGAACGCCTGAAGGAAACCCTTTACAAAGATGAAGATCCAACCCAGGTTTATTATAAAGAAACAACTCTTAGAGTTGTGCAAGAGGAAAACCAATACAGCTTAGAACTTTACTTGCCTGGTATTCCTAAAGACCAAGTTCAATTGAGTAAAACCGGAGACGAATTAAACATTACGATTGGCAACCATCGTCGTAATTTAGTTTTGCCACAAGCCTTAGCAGCACTACAACCAGCAGGGGCAAAGATGGAAAACGATTATCTAAAAATCCGCTTTGCTGACAACGCAAAAATTTAATTTTGTTTGACATTTTTCTGTCAACAAAAAGTGACAAATAAACAGCAAGAATCATTTCTTGAAAGTGCAACAGACGCAATTTTATTAGCGTCTGTTTTTATAATTTTTAGTTAATCTGTATAAAAAGCAAATAAATATTTCTGTTAGTAATTTGCCGTAGTTTTACTGAAGACAAATTGATGAAATAAATTTGAAAATGTCATTAGATTTAATTATCTTTGTTTTGTAAATTATTAATTGAATATATTATAAGCAATGACCTCTAACATTGAACAACCTTTGCCCTTATGTCGCCATGAAGAAAGTTTACTACGTCGCATTACAAACCGTATCCGACGTAGTTTAGAGTTAGAAGAAATTATCACAGTGACAACGGCAGAGGTGCGATCGCTATTAAAAACTGACCGCGTGATGATTTACAAATTTCATCCCGATGATAGTGGTCAAGTGATTGCTGAGTCAATTTACGAAAATCGGTTGCCATCACTACTAGGACTAAATTTTCCTGCTGACGATATTCCCCTCAGCGCCCGTGAACTATTTATCAAATCACGGGTGTGTTCTATTGTAAATCTTGATACTCAAGAGATTGGTCAAATTCATCTGCGTGACTTGGAAAATGGAGAAACCATATCAGAGGAAACCCGTTACCGCCCTGTAGATTCCTGCCATATTGAATATTTGACGGCAATGGGGGTAAAGTCTTCTCTAGTAGCGCCTATTCTCTATCAAGATGAACTCTGGGGGCTGCTGGTATCTCATAATTCCCAAGCGCATTTGATTTCAGAATATGAACTAGAAGCAGTACAGACGGTAGTTGATCAGCTGTCAGTGGCGATCGCTCAAAGTACCCTTCTGGCTCAAGTCCGGAAAACAGCCGAACGGGAAGCGATCGTTAACCGCATTGCGACTCTACTGCATTCACTGCCGACGATTGTATTACAACCAGCCCTAGAAGCAGCTGTTGCTGCCTTTAATGGTGTTGGTGGCAGACTTTGTATTAAAAATGCAGCTTTTGATTTCCACAGTGGCAACATTACCAGCTTCACAGAATGCTTAATACCAGGAAATAACTGTATTAAGCTTTATATCTGTGGAGAGCAACCCGTGATGCCAGAACAAACTATATATCCACTCATAGAGCAGTATAGTATCTGGCAAGAACACTATAAGTCTAGTAACTACGATGTTTGGGCGATTTCAGATATATATAACACCCCTGACTTGCGAAGTTTGCAAGTTGCTTTTCAACCAACTAAAATTCGCAGCATATTGATAATTCCACTCCAGTATCGCCAGCAGTTACTAGGTTACTTAAGTATTTTCCGCAACGAAGTAGATATAGAAACTTTATGGGCGGGGCAGTATGAGTGCGATCGCAGGCAACTGTATCCCCGGCGATCCTTTGAGGCTTGGCGCGAATCTAAAAAAGCACAAGCTCAAAAATGGACGGTTGAAGACATTGAACTGGCTAGAAACCTCGGTAAACACTTTGCTTCAGCAATTCAGCAGTATGAATTACATCAACAAGTACAAGTCTTCAATGAAAATTTAGAAAAACAAGTTAGAAGACGCACAGTTGAGTTACAACGGACATCTGAACAAGAACAGGCTGTGTTTAAAGTTATTGCCGAAATTCGCGAATCTCTGGACACAGATATTATTTTTCAAACCACAACTAAAGAGGTTTGTCAATTAATTAAAGCCGATCGCGTTTCTGTTTATCGTTTCGATTCTAGTTGGGGTGGTGAATTTGTTGGGGATTTCGAGGCTGCTAGTCCATACTGGTCGAATGAGTCTGAACTAGGTATTAATACAATTTGGAATGACACCTACTTACAAGACACACAGGGAGGACGTTACCGCAACAATGAAACATTTGCAGTCGATGACATTTATAGTATGGGGTTTACTCAGTGTCATATCGACAATCTAGAGCAGTTTCAAATTCATGCTTTTGTGCTTGCTCCGATTTTTGTTGGGCAAAAACTTTGGGGTTTGCTGGCAACTTATCAACACACCGGCCCTCGACAATGGAAAGCTTCTGAAGTGAACTTTCTCAGTCAGATTGCGGCCCAAATGGGAGTAGCACTCCAGCAAGCTGAATTACTCACTCAGACACGACAACAGACTTTAGATTTGCAACAAGCAGCAGAACAACAACGGGTATTGTTTGAAGTTGTGGCGAAAGTTAGGGAATCCCTTGATCTAGATGCGATTTTTCAGACAACCACCCAAGAAATTTGTAAATCACTACAAGCCGATCGAGTTGCAGTCTACCGCTTCCAGGCTGATTGGAGTGGTGAATATATCGCCGAGTTTGTGGGCGATGGTTGGTTAAAGCTAGTAGATGATCATACCAAGACAGGTTGGCAAGATAGCTATTTGCAAGAAACCCAAGGTGGGCGATATCGTCACAATGAAACCTTTGTAGTTGATGACATCTATGAAGCTGGCCACTCTCAATGCCACGTTGCAGTTTTAGAGCAAATTCAGGCAAAGGCTTATGCGATCGCACCTATATTTATTGGGCAACAGCTATGGGGCTTGCTAGCAGCATATCAGAATTCCGCACCGCGCCATTGGGAAGCCTCGGAAATTAAGTTTATTACTCAAATTGCCAATCAGCTTGGGGTTGCACTCCAACAAGCCCAATTACATAATCAAACCAAAGAGCAGACCCAAAAGTTGGCTCAAGCTTTGCATGATTTACAGCAAACTCAAAGTCAACTGATTCAAACTGAGAAAATGTCCTCACTAGGTCAACTGGTAGCTGGTGTTGCCCACGAAATTAACAATCCGGTCAACTTCATTTATGGCAACATCAATCATGTCAATGATTACACCCAAGATTTACTTAGTATACTAGAACTCTATTTACAAAATACCCCTAACCCTAGCTCTGAGATTAGCGATCGCGCCTTCGAGATAGACTTAGAATTTCTCATGGAGGATTTACCCAAAACTCTATCTTCCATGAAAATTGGCATTGATCGTATCCGGCAGATTGTCTTGGGTTTACGAAATTTCTCTCGCCTCGATCAGGCAGAAATGAAGCCAGTTGATATTCATGAGGGGATTGATAGCACCTTGCTAATTTTGCAGCATCGCTTGAAAGCAAAACCGGAAAGTCCGGCGATTAAATTAGTCAAAGAATACAGTGACCTTCCTTTGGTAGAATGCTATGCCGGGCCACTGAATCAAGTATTTATGAATGTTTTAAGCAATGCGATCGATGCTTTAGAAGATTACCAATCACAACCTCATAGCAGTGAAATTACCATCAGTACTGCTCTTGGGGAACTTGAAGGCAATATCAAAAGTGTAGTAATTCGCATTGCAGACAATGGCTCAGGAATACCCGAAGCTTTGAAGACAAGAATCTGCGACCCATTTTTTACTACTAAGCCAGTGGGAAAAGGCACTGGCTTGGGGTTGTCAATTAGTTACCAGATTGTTGTAGACAAACACGGTGGTGTGTTTAAATGTGATTCTCAGCCGGGGTTAGGAACAGAATTTTGGATTGAAATTCCGATTAGACAAATCACCAAATCGCACCATCAACTCCCGTAGGTTGCAATACTTTTCGGATAAGCCTAACAATCTCAACTTTTGGTCTGGGAAAAGGTTAAAGGGTAAGGGGAAAGGTGAATTCAAACCTTTTCTCTTACCCTTTAAGGGACTTCCAAATAAAAAAATACTCAACTACTTCTTGTGGCACTGGTGTCAACTTAACGAGGGATTGTAAATCCCTGTCTCATAGCTAAAGTCCTCTGAAGAAGACTTTAGAGCGCAAAAATTTTCAGTCTACTTCAGTAGACTTGAGCAATTAGTCAGGGATTTACAATCCCTGGCGGGTGAACAACACCCAATCAGTACGCTATTTTTGGCTTAAGTTGACACCAGTGGCTTTTCGGCCCACCCCACAAGATTGGGTAATTTATTTTTTGGAAGTCCCTAACCGAAAAGTATTGCCCTAGGTTAGGGAACCACCGCCGTGGATGGGTTAGGCAATTAAGTTAAAACCTTGACATTAACATTAATGTCAAGGTTTAGCGTGAGAGAGTCCTTGTTAATTCACCTCTCATGCTCTACCCCCAACGTTTCGGCCAATTCACCAGAGAACACGCAGATACCATAGCAGCCCTTTTGTGTGGCTTACTGCTATTTTTCGGATGGTTCGCCTTGCATCTCGGATGGTTGGGATTGGCGTTTCTACTGCTACCGGCTGCTTATGTAATTGGTGGTTACGAAAGTGCGCGAGAAGGATTAACTACTCTTTTCAAAGAAAAAGAACTGGATGTAGATTTGCTGATGATTGTGGCAGCGATTGGTGCTGCTAGTCTTGGCTTATGGCGAAGAGAATATCATCTAATTATTGATGGAGCAATTTTGATTCTCATCTTTGCCATCAGTGGCGCACTAGAAGGATATGCTATGCAGCGCACTGAGCGGAGTATCCGTAGTTTGATGAGTCTGACACCAGATACAGCAAGGGTTTTGCATCAGGGCAGAGAAGAGGAAGTTGCTATCAGTCAGTTAAAAGTGGGTGATGAGATTGTCGTCAAACCTGGAGAGCTAATTCCTACTGATGGAATAATTTTATCTGGTTACAGCACCCTCAATCAAGCTGCAATTACAGGCGAGTCTTTACCTGTAGAGAAAACAGTGGGCGAAGAAGTATTTGCCGGCACACTCAACGGCTATGGTGCATTGCAAATTAAAGTACACAAACCAGCCCAAAGCAGTTTGATTCAGCGTGTGATTCGCCTGGTAGAACAAGCGCAGACAGAAGCACCACCTTCCCAAGAGTTTATCGATCGCTTTGAGAAAGGATATGCCAAAGTCATTGTAGTAGCCGGGATATTACTGGCAACTTTACCGCCATTCCTCTGGGGTTGGGATTGGGAAACCACAATTTATCGCGCCCTTACCTTTCTGGTGGTGGCTTCTCCCTGTGCGCTGATGGCTGCAATTATGCCCACCCTGCTTTCGGGAATTGCCAATGGCGCAAGACAGGGGATTTTGTTTAAAAATGGGGCGCAGTTGGAGAAGATTGGCAAAGTCCGAGCGATCGCATTTGATAAAACTGGTACTCTAACAACAGGGCAGGTGCAGGTATTTCAGGTAATTTCAGTTAGTAAATACACTAAAGATGATGTTCTAAAAGTGGCTGCTAGTGTCGAATCATCTTCCGAACATCCCATCGGTAAGGCAATTGTACAAGCGGCTGGTGATTTAGATTGGGTTGGTGCAATCCAAGTGCAAGCTATACCTGGACAGGGAATTGTGGGAATTGCCCAAGAACAACAGGTAATTGTGGGGAACGCCGTTTTTGTCCAACAGTATGTGACAAATTTACCTGAAGAATTGCGAGAAATAGTTCAATCTTGGGAACAAGAAGGTAAAACTGTGGTTTGGGTAGCACAGGAAGGAAGGGGAGCAGGGGAGCAAGGGGGCAGAGGGGCAGAGGTGATTGGTGTAATTGCGATCGCAGATGAAGTAAGATCGCAAGCAGCTGCAACTATTACCCGGTTAAAGAAATTGGGAGTTGAACAAATTGTCATGTTAACCGGGGATAATCAGGAAACTGCTCACAGTGTCGCCAAAGCAGTAGGAATTGATCGGGTATATGCTCAACTTTTACCAGAAGATAAGCTCGATGTTATCCGCCGTCTACAGCAACAATATCAAACTGTGGCAATGGTAGGCGATGGAATCAATGATGCACCAGCTTTAGCCCAAGCATCTGTGGGTATAGCGATGGGAGTATCTGGTAGTGATGTGGCATTGGAAACCGCAGATATAGTATTGATGGCAGACAGGTTAGAAAAAATTGCTGTAGCGATACATTTAGGTAGGCGATCGCAACTCATAGTAAAACAAAATGTAGTCGTAGCGTTGGGTTTCATTATGTTGCTTTTGGTTGGCAACTTTCTGGGAAATATCAACCTACCCATCGGCGTTATTGGCCATGAAGGTTCCACAGTCTTAGTTACCCTTAGCGGACTAAGATTGCTTAAGTAAGATAGAACAAAGTAGTACTTTGTCAAACTAATATTAGTTAACTCGTTGCCGCTTCATCCCAACGAGTTCTAAAATCTGGAACCTAGATGTTGCAAACTAAAAGAACACTAGCTTATATGTATCACCAATTTTACCTATAGGAGCAGAAGCGGAAATATTTTTGTATTCATCTTGATAGGTTAGATTAGCAATACACTCAAGCTGTACTTGGTCAGCAAGCGTCTTTAAAAATCTCTCTCTATCTGACTCTGACAGATCGGCTTCAACTTCACTTATTGTTACTTGAAAGTCTTTATCCTTAAAGCCAATAAATGGAAGTAAGAGCATTTTCTTGAATAGATTGCCTGCACCTGCATTATTAAACCCTTCAAATGTCTTGTCAGAGAAATACATTAGTTTTAATATGTCATCTTCAGTTCCGCTTTTGAGAGTTGCAGTCAACTCTTGGATAAAAATATCGAGATTCATCTTGCTTTTACCTCAAAATTAGCTTGAATCATAACAGGTAGTGTAATTACAACCAATAGAAAAAAGTAATATATTTCTAAAAATCAAACCACCAGTGTAAAAAGCTGGCGGTTTTTGTTTCAATTTAGCAGCTTTATTCAACTAAAATAGAACTTGCTTCCGAGCAATGTAAACTTGACATACTTGACATATTAGTAGTAGAGCAAGGTAATGGCTTTTGCTGACTGATAAGTGCGATCGCTGTTTTCAACCAATCAATATAAGTCTCTTCTCTTCGGATTACCAACTCCAGCACGAGCCTTTGCATCACCTGCTCACGGTTGGCAGACTCATCACTGAGTAATGGCAAGTCGATGGTTTCACATTCAGCAAGTTTTTTGCTGCGAGCTGCCAATTGTTGCTCCAGTAGGTGAATAATGGTTTCATTTGACAACTGATCTGCAAAATGCAACTGGACTAGCATTGGCTCTCGTAAAGTCGGCAAGGGCTGATGCATCCCAAGCCATTGGGCGAATTCGGCTTTCCCTGGTTCCGTCACACTGTAGACTTTGCGGTTGGGGCGATCGTGCTGAATCTCAATCGTACAGGTAATCCAGCCTTGCTCAACTAGCTTATCGAGAGTTCTGTAAATTTGTGCCTGGTCTGCTGGCCACAAATGGGCAATGCATTGATCAAAGCAGCTCGTTTTGAGGTCGTAGCCCGTCATTTCTTGCTGCTGAAGAAGACCTAAAATTACGTATGCTAGCGACATTAAGACGGTTTTCCCATAATTGATATTTTCTCGATAGGTTCTACACTATGTACTTCTTATAAGTTTATGCTAATATATGATTAATCAGATATAAGATATAACGGCTATAAAAAAAGATGTTAATCGTAATGCTTCTTAGCAAGGAAATCAAATATATAAACTGAGGTTGGGCAGATGGCTAATGATGCTGTTTGCACAAGAGGGTGAAAAATTAGCGATGTATCTTGAGTGCCGCTCTTGTTGGTTCAGCCTCTCGTAGAGAAGAGAAAGCAAGCAGAAGTTATGATAAAACAGGAGTCAGAATACAGAATTCAGAATTCAGAATTGGTGAATACTCTACCCATAAAAGGATAGAGTTTTAAGGCGAGAATATTTTAATTTTTTCGCGCCACTTGCGGGCAAGGTTTTAAACCAATATTCATTACCCAGTCGGACTCCAATTCAATTCTGTTAGCGATAGCGGGGCGTTTAGCCCATTCTGACTCCTGACCCCTGAATTCTTCTTATAAAAGCTGCAAGTCTTCTAGCGAGTGTCTACGCCACTATTGGAGATGCTACTCATCGCTAGCGTATCACTTCACGAAGTAATTGTTCGGTATAGTCTACTCGCGATTAATACTGACGCAGAAATTATTTAAGCCATCAAAGACTATTGTAACGAGAGGATGGGTAACATTGACTTCTAACACACTTTCCCAAAGAATACGTCAACATCAATATCTGCGTGATTTACGAAACAAATTACTCTATCTTCACAAGATGTTGCTAGAGACAGAACGTATTGCCTACGAACAGGTTAGTGGACGAGTATCAAACGGAGAACTTCTTCAGCTCGTCATCGCTCATGAACAATTTGCTTGGCTACATCGTATTTCTGAAGTCGTCGTGCAAGTTGATGAAATGCTCGAAGCAGATGAACCGATATCGTTGGACGATTTCCAAAAGTTGATTACTAATGTCCGCACACTGATTGTACCGTTAGAGACAGGCAATACCTTCGAGAGAAAGTATTACAATGCTCTCCAACGCGAACCTGCGGCTATATTAGCACACGCGGAGATATCCAGATTTCTCACATCCAAGGTGTGAAAGTAAGAGATTTCCACCAAATTATTACTTAAGCTAAACAGTGCTGAGTAAAAATCATACTCAGCACTGGCTCAACGCCCCGCTACCGCTAACAGCACTCATGAACCGAATGGCACTAAGAAAAGATACAGCTCTTGTTCTGACTGGAACAAGCCTTCAGGCTGGGAATCCATTCTGGGAGGCTCCGCCTCCAGTAGCTTGAATTGAGGCAGAGCCTCTTTTAAATACATTCCCAGCCTGGAGGCTGGGAACGAGACGACACAAGCTTTTGGGTTTTTCTTAGTGCCATTCCACTCATGAACCAACTGCTGCCAAAGGCTGAGATATTTCAGCTTGCCATACAGATTGCCCTGTCAGCAGTTCTACAACATCCATCCCATTTCCAATTACACCTGGTACACTCGGATACCCAGCACTTGCCCCTACTAAAAACAGGTTAGATAATTCTGTAGTATATCCCAGACGATTTAAACCAACCTGTTTAGGTATTAATTTCGCGCCGTAAATATTACCTTGCGGTTGTCCCAGGTAAAATTCGCTGGTGGTAGGTGTGCCGTAAACTTTCATCCGGGCGTAGTTGTCTACATCTGGAATTAACTCTCGTACACTTGTCATGATCTGCTGATAAACTTCCCGCTTTTTGGCTTTATACTCTTTTGGGTCAGTTTTGTGTAGATGTTCAAATGGTTTATATGAACAGACAGTAGCAATCTCTAAAACGTGATGTCCCTCTGGCCCCAGCCCTGGTTCACTGGATTTCATCGTCGGACAAGAGAGGAAAATCCACGGATGACTGAAGTCACCAGTCAATTGTCGTTGATATTCTCTGTTTAGGTCGCCTGTGGGATAATACCAAATATTCCAGTTACCGATGCCGTAGCGTTGGGGATCGAAGCGACTATCTAAACCCATGTAAATATTGAAAGCACTGGCTGAATATTCATAACTAGTGAGACGTTGTTGCTCTTTTTGACTCAATGCTTGAGGATCATGCATCAACTCCACTGTTAATTTCGGGTCGAGGTCGCTAATATAAGCTTTGCTGGCGCGATAGCTGATACCATCGGCAAGGATGCTATGAACAGCACGGTTACTAACTTGAATATACCTCACTGGAGTGAAGTATTTTATGACACCTCCACCTGCGGTAATTACGTCTGCAATGGTGTTAACAAAATGTTTGAAGTGATGTTTGGGATAATAAGCACCTTCTGAGTAATCCCAAACAAGGGAAGTGTGCGTGATTAGGGCAATTTCTTGGGGTGGTAGTGCATAGTCGCCACTTTGTCCTGCCAGTACTGCTTGTAGTTTAGGCGATAACCCGACATGGTTATACAAATCTTGTAAAGTCCAACTCCGCTTCCAAAATAAATTCAAATATTTTGGTAACTTCAACCAGTCAGACAACTTCTGATCAAACCAGTGTACTTCTTGCACTAGGTTGCGAATTTCTTGGTGGAGTTGCTGAATTTCATTGCAGTAACGGTTAATAGCACTAGCTTCTTCTGGAAATGTGGAGAGTAAACGCGATCGCAAATTTTCCCATCCTAAAGGAATTTTAAAATCTGCCTCTGGTGTGATGACTCGATCAATGCAGTCAGGATCGAGGCTATTAAAGGGTACATCTTGGTGAATATAGTCAAGAAATTGGGCTATAGTCTGACCAGAACCACATTGAGAGATGTAATGTACGTCAGCACAAAAACTATATTCCCCATAATCAAAGGTGTGACAACATCCACCAGGTAAATAATGTTGTTCTAAAACTGCTACCCGATAACCTTGTCGAGTTAAACAGGCTGCGGCGGAAAGTCCGCCTAGTCCGGCTCCCAGAATTACATAATCGAAGATTTCCATCTCAGTCTCCTTTGGCAATCTTGATTTCTCTTTATTTCGGTGTTATGGTTTTATTTCACTATTTTTTTACTAGTAAAAAGACCAAATTAATCTGCGGTTCTTTAGAAGATATTTGAAAAGTCCTTTTCTTAGTAGCAAAACGTTTTAGATCCCCCTAAATCCCCCGATAAATTGGGGGACTTTAAGAAGTTTTCCCCCTTAATAAGGCTACGGTGTACATACACACAATTCCTAAAAACCTAGCTTGATAAGCATTTCCTCGTTCCCAGTCTCCGACTGGGAATGCATTCATTGAGTCTCTGACTCAATATTTGACTAGAGGCAGAGCAATACTTGTCGGGTTTGTAAGGGTAATGGGAGGGGAAAAGTTAATGCAGTTTCTGTGTCGTTAGTGTTGGCTGAAAATAAAGT
>NZ_JAWJTF010000330.1:0-2169 GCF_048836525.1 Nostoc sp. CALU 546 | reverse complement strand
GATCGCTCAGTGCAATCGCTACAGATGCCAAGCAGGTATTGCAGGAATTTGAGCCACAGCAGGTATTTGAGCAATTAAAGCAAACCCCAGAAGGAGAAAAGATCCTAGAAGAATTTAACGAATTGCTTCAGGATTACGGCTATTTAAGTGAAGTGGGAACTGATATCTCCGTTCCCACTTGGCGGGAAAATCCCCAGATGATCAAGCAGATGTTTGTGCAGTTAATGCAGGGGAACGAACCACAAGCAGGGGCAAAAGATGCGATTAATAGTATCTTTGCTGTTAAGCGCAAACGTTCTTTTGTGCAACGCCGTGTAGATATCAAAGGGCGAGTTACCGAAGTTTATTCACGGCTTTTAGCTGAATTGCGTTGGAGTTTTGTCGCTTTAGAAAAGGTTTGGTTAAAGTCCGGCTTACTCAGAAAAACAGGCGATATCTTTTTTCTCAACTTTGATGAAGTGCGGCGTCTAGTTGTGGATGAAGATGCCAGCTTAATTGAGCAGTTAGATGAGTTAGTGGAATTTAGGCGATCGCAATTTGTGCAAGATAGCGAGATTATTCAAATACCCTTTTTAGTCTACGGCAATACACCTCCTCATCCCTTAACTCCCTCTCCACTGTACTCTGACCAAATTTTACAAGGCATTGGAGCCAGTCACGGGCAAGCCGAAGGGAGAGTAAAGGTGTTGCGAAACTTACAAGACATTCCAGAGATTGACCGAGATACGATTCTGGTAGTGCCTTACACAGATTCCGGCTGGGCGCCATTGTTATTAAGGGCTGGAGGATTAATTGCCGAAGCTGGTGGCAGACTTTCTCACGGTGCGATCGTTGCTCGTGAGTATGGAATTCCCGCTGTCATGGATGTTCGAGGTGCTACATGGATTTTGCAAGATGGTCAGCGGGTACGGATTGATGGGTCTAGAGGTATTGTGGAATTATCTAACGATTTAAGACCCGAATGATTACCACTTCTCTGAAAAACTTGCCTGAAGAGTCGGTTTCTCACAATCCTGAAATCAAAAAAAAGGTAATGCTACGCTTCGGCGATTTACCTCACCTGACTAACTTTTCTCAAGCACGTTTTGCTCCCGGACAAACCGCACCAGCACACGCGCATCAGGATATGTGTGAAGTATTCTTTGTGGAAGCTGGTTCAGGAGTAATTCACATTGATGGTAAAGAATACCCCCTACTACCGGGAAACTGCGTAGCCATAGAACCAGGAGAAGTACATGAAGTTGTCAATAGTGGCTCAACTGAGCTTGTTTTGACATACTTTGGTTTACGAGTGGAAATATCAGCTTAAAACGCTACATCACACCAATCTGAAAAATCTGGTTTGGGGTGAGATTCAATTCGGAAAAAGTTTGAGAAATAATGCGATCGCTATCTCGAAACTTACTTATCTGATATTCTCCATCAATTAAGTTACAGACAGAAATTGTCGGTTGTTTAGGATTGCCAATAAAATTACGTCCACCCAAGCCAGCATAATCGACAATCCAGTATTCCGAGATACCCATCTCTTCATAGTCAGCGTATTTTAAATAGTAATCGTCCCGCCAGTTGGTTGATACAACCTCAATTGCCAAAGGTATCGATGCACCCAAACTCACGGTAGATTGTTTTTTCCATAATGGTTCGTTTGGCAGGTTTGCACGATTTAGCACCAACACATCTGGGAAGTAACCAGAATCTTTTTCAGGAGGTCTAACTATAGCTTGGTTAGGCATGAAGTAGGGTAATCCTAAACGTTTGATTTCAACAGGAATTTCGATACCTAGAAATCCTTTTACTTCTTCGTGTTCCCCTACTGGTTGCGCCATCTCAACAATGTCTCCGTTATGTAGTTCGTAGCGTACCGCTGAATTTTCGGGTAGCCAATCGACGAATTCCTCAAAGGTTACTAGCTTGGGTATAGCTTGAGTCATGGCTTTTGAGAGTTTTTGCTTTGGAAATATTATCTCTAATCTAGGGGACTGCGGATAGATTTTCCAGATGGAAGTTGAACGCATTTTCATCCCAACTCGCTACACCGTAGCGGTCAATATCATGTAACCTTGTATCTAAATGGTGAAGCTGTCAAGCTTCAAAAATACAATATTTTGCGATCGCCCAAAGGGCACTGCACTCCGCGCAATTGCACCGCAGAGCTAAAACTAGTAC
>NZ_JAWJTF010000083.1:0-44494 GCF_048836525.1 Nostoc sp. CALU 546 | reverse complement strand
GGGCGGCTATCCCTCCCACCCATCGTTCGCGCAGCGTCTCTAAGAGTTGGGATGGATAGCCGATTTTGGTTGAATAGACGATGCTGTAGGGGCACAGCAATATTTATAAGGCTGTAGTAAGATTTATTACTATTTTTACATAATTATACGTATTAATGTAACGTTCACACTTAGATCAAAATTGCCTAGCTTTCAGCCTAGTTTGCATAACTTCGAAGACATTACCGCAAATGCGCTGATATTTTAATTTCCCTTCTTCATAAATTCCGCAAAAACACCGTTACGCTATTTGTCCTTGTGATCAAAACTGAGAGCATCCAGTTTATGAGGGCGTGTTTATGACCAACCCTGTAAAGACGGTTATCCAAGTCAATCTGGAGATGGCTCTAGAAGTAGCTCAAGAATTGGAGCAAGCTCCATACACTCAACTCAGTACTTATTGTTTGGAGATTTTACGGGAGATAGGATGTCCTGGTACTGAACTCCCAGTTAACTTACAAACTCGCGATCAGCAGCTAAACTTTATCACAGGCTTTGCATCTTATGCTTTTGGGGAGGTACAAAGTGTATAAAGCATTAATTGATGATATATTTTATGATTCGGAAGGGACAGAAGAAACTACTTTTCCGGCCACAGATGAAGATTTATTAATTTTAACAGAAAAATTTTTAGGGCTTGAAATTCCCTCAAAGGTTTTCTTGCAAGCTATAGCCATTGCCGATTACGACGGTGAAGCTGCTTTTCGTTACGTTGATAATTATTTGACTACTCTCAAAAATAAAAAGAAGCGTAAGCAGAAGAAATTACTTGTGTTAGGTTATTCGACTAGATTTGACAATAATTGATGTGTTTGTTTACAAGCCAACTAACAACCAATACGATTTAGATAAGATAATTTGCACGCTCGATGTAGAGACGTTGTAGTGCAACGTCTCTACAGATATTTATCCCACACCGATAAAATAAAACAACGAGATTTTATCTAAAGTTAGTGGTGGGATCTTAATTAGACCAAACATTTTTATGTATGTGCTAATTATGAATTAGTATTACTCTCTCCCAAGACAAACTTGTTCATAACTTTTACCAGCAATATCCCAAGTGAATTCTGTTTCTACCAGTTGTCTGCCGTTGTGAGACAATTTTGAACGCAGAGGTGGATGCTCAAAGAGTTGACTAATAGCGGTGACGTATTCTGCCGGTTTATTTGCTCGTAATGCTCGTAATGGATAACTAGCACTATCTACGGCTAATCCTTCTAAACCGCGATCGCTAGCTACTACAGGGATACCAGCTGCCATTGCCTCTAAAGTTTTATTTTTAATGCCAAACCCAGTCCGCATAGATACAACACAGATGGTGGCTTGATGTAAATATTCTGCCATCGAAGGTACACGCCCAAGCACATTAATCCCTGGCTTTTTATTAAGTGCTAAAACTTCTGGCACTGGATAAGAACCGACAATATCGAAAGTTGTATCAGGATACAATTTTTGGATTTCTGGTAAGACTTCGTTGCTGAAAAAGCAGACAGCATCAATGTTTGCTAAATTGTCCATTGCACCGATAAAAATTAAGCGATGTCCGCCGGGATCTTTGGTGCGCTTGGGGAAAGAAACTAAATCTACGCCATTGGGAATAACTGTAATCTCACTATTGGGGTTAAATTCTTGTAGTTGAATTTTATCTTCTTCTGTTGTCGCGACAATTGCCGAAAATTTAGCACAGTAGTTTTGCTCATAACGACGCAAAAGTGGCAGATTAATTTTGTCTCGGAGGGAATTTTCCGAAATGCCGGTTGCTAGTTGGTTACGACAAGTAGCGTAAACAGAACTATGAACATTAACTATAGTTTTTAGCTGTTTCTGAAAATGTGGCTGGACATAAATTTCATTGACGCTATGTTCGCAGGTAATCACATCACATTTCCCCACTTCCACCCAGTTATTAACCCAGGTTTGCATCTCAGCTGAGTAGCGATTGAGTACGCTTGGCGGTGTTCCCTGTTGCAAAAATCTACCAAATCGTTGTATTTTCTGGAATATTCCGGTGGTTTGAGAATCTGGCGGGCGTTCAAAAATGGCTAGATGATCCACACAATCGCGTAGTCCTGCTATTTCTGCGTCTGTAACATCCCCCTCGCGTTGAGTCGCGAGGGTAACATTATGGTTTTGACTCAAGTACTTAAGTAAATTAAATGTCCTGACTTGGGTTCCCCCGCGCGTTGGTGGGTAGGGAAAGGTGGAAGATAGCATTAAAATGTTCATACAAGTGATGAATCAAATGTGATATGTACACCATGACCTCATTAGAGGCTGTATGTCATCATTTGATTTATTAAAAAGAATTCAGGAGTCAGAATTCAGGAGCAAAGCCGAGAATCAAGACGCTCCAGGGTGAGCTAACGCTACGCTATCGTGGACTCGCTTGCCGCCGGCGCTATCCACCACTCGTACAAAATTCATTCTGTTAGCGGATAGCTAAGGTTTAGCCCATTCTGACTCCTGACCCATGAATTCTGTTCCGGTAAACAAATGCACACCCAATCAAGAGAAATTAACCTGCTGACTCCATCTAGAGAGTTACCTCTATATGGGAAGAGAATTTTAGTAACAGCGCCGAGAAATTATGCTTATAGGTTGTCTGAACAAATCATCAAGAAAGGTGGTTTACCTGTTTTCATGCCTACTATCGAAACCTGCTATTTATCAAACTACACTGAGTTAGATGCTGCTTTAGATCACATAGACGAATTTGATTGGATTGTCTTCACCAGTAGAAATGGGATCGCTGCATTTTTTCATCGGATGAATGATTTAGATATTCCTATCTCTGTGGTACAAAAATGTCACTTATGTGCTTTAGGAAAAGATGCAGAAAGCTTATTGTCTTTTTGTGGCAAGGTGGATTTAATTCCAGCAGAATCTAGCCCAGCCGGAATTGTGGCTGAATTAGCAAAACTTCCGCAAGTTCAAGATAAAAAAGTGCTGATACCTGCTCCAGAAGTGGTTGGTTTGCCTGAACCTGATGTTGTACCCAATTTAATTACGGATTTGCAGAGATTGGGTATAGAAGTAACTTGTGTCCCTACCTATATCACGCAGGGTTTAAACAAAAGTATTTACGGTATTGAATTAAACCTGATGCGTCAAGGAGTTATTGATGTAATTGCCTTTAGTAGCACAGCGGAAATAGAAAGCTTTTTGACAATGGTCAATTCGCCAAGCGATTATGAACGTTGCATTATTGCATGTTTCGGCCCTTATACAACTGCTAATGCGCGAAAGTTGGGTATGAATGTCTCTATCGTGTCTAGAGATTATAGTTCATTTGAGGGATTTGCTGAAGCGATGTCTACGACGAGCTACGCCTAAGTAGCATTTTTCCCTCTGTGATTTTGATGTGGGGCTTTTGGTATACATCAACTACCCCTACTAACCGTTTGAGAATCTAAAACAGTCAACCATAATCAACTCTAGACTAGCAGCACATAAACCCGTAGTATCGAAAATGGAGTTTATATTGAGTTAGGACTTTTTACATGGCAACTTACAAAGTTACATTACGTACCCCAGACGGCGAAAAAGTAATTGACGTCCCTGAAGATGAATACATTCTAGAGATCGCTAACGAGGAATATGAGCTAGACTTGCCCTATTCCTGTAATGCTGGTTCTTGTTCTACCTGCACAGGTAAGCTGATTTCAGGTGAAATTGACCAAGATGATCAGAACTTCTTAGACAACGATCAAATTGACGCAGGATGGGTTCTCACCTGCGTGGCCAAGCCCCTTTCTGATTGTGTAATCGAAACCCATCAAGAGGAAGCGCTTAACGCTTAACTAGTGGATTTAATCAAGAGCAAGTTTTGTAGGAAAGGCAGAATGAGTGGTGGCTACTCTGCGGTTTTTCCAAAAAGAGTACCACCCTTAGCGCAGCATCTCGTAGAGAAGCAGACGCATCAAAAAGCATCATAACTGCCGTTGTGTTAGTGATGAATTTCCGTAAGACATCTAAAATCTGAGGTAGTGCCGTACTGTCGGCCATCACACACCTTACTTGATTTAAAATTTTGCACTTTCCTAAAAAATCTCTATAGGCTAAGTAATTCACACTAGAAAGCGCTCTCCAAAAGGGGAGCGCTTTTTATTTAGTTTATATAGTGCTTCTCAGTTGAGTCCAATTACTACAAACTTTTACTTAATGAT
Organism: Nostoc sp. CALU 546; assembly: GCF_048836525.1. Classification (NCBI taxonomy): domain Bacteria; kingdom Bacillati; phylum Cyanobacteriota; class Cyanophyceae; order Nostocales; family Nostocaceae; genus Nostoc; species Nostoc sp. CALU 546. Next base: position 40,286 of record NZ_JAWJTF010000083.1, on the reverse strand, counting down.
GTTATCGCCTTCACCAATTCTTCTGGATCTACAGGCTTAGAAATATGCTTTTGAAATCCGACAGCGATCGCTTGCTGATGATCCATCTCACCAGCATAAGCAGTTAAAGCGATCGCTGGAATAGTCCCGCCTTTCTCTGGTTCCAGACTCCTGATCTGTTGCATTAGCATATAACCGTCCATTTCTGGCATCCCAATATCGCTGACAATTATATTTGGCTGCGATTGACTCAGTGCAGTTAAAGCTTCAATGGCTGAAGCGACAATGGTAACAGTTGCGCCATACTGCTCCAGCATAAAGGGCAAAAACTCTCGCATATCTGCATCATCATCCACCACTAGAATCTCTAAACCAAACAGAGGTAAGGATTGAGCCGCCACAACTGCGGAATTATCTTTTGCATCCTTGATTCCCTTGCTTTCATTCTGTATGCATGGAAGTCTGACGGTGAAAGTTGCTCCTCTAGCTTCGCCGAGACTTTCTGCTTGAACAGTTCCCCCGTGAAGTTCTACGAGATGATGAACGATCGCTAATCCTAAACCTAAACCGCCAAATTTTCGAGTTGTAGCACCATCAGCTTGACGGAAATAATCAAAAACATAAGGTAAGAACTCAGGTGCAATTCCCTTCCCTGTATCAGTTATACGGATTTCTACCTGTGAGCCAACTTCCTCTAATTTAATTTTTACTTCTCCTTCAATAGGAGTAAATTTAATGGCATTGGAAAGAATATTCCAAATTACTTGTTGCAATCGATTAGCATCACCTAAAACTTCCCCAACACCAGATTCAATACTTCTGTGAATCTGGATAGATTTAGCCTCCGCTGATAAACGCACTGTCTCGATCGCAGCTTCAATCACTGATACCAAATTAATTCGGCCGAAGTTGAGAATAAGTTTACCTTGAAGGATGCGGGAGACATCAAGCAAATCTTCAATTAATTGGGTTTGTAACTTGGCGTTGCGCTCAATGGTTTCGAGGGCGCGATCGCTTGTTGCTTGATCAAGCTTGCGACTCCGCATCAGTTTTGCCCAACCCAGAATTGGGTTGAGTGGTGTTCTCAATTCATGGGATAGCACCGCTAAAAATTCATCTTTGATGCGGTTTGCGGCTTCAGCAGCGCTTCGTGCCGTTCGTTCGGCTTCGTAAAGATGGGCACGAGCGATCGCTTGGGCGCATTGTTGAGCTACAGCCAAGAGAAACGCTTGATCTTCCTCACTTAGTTGTTGAGGCTGGGCAAATCCCACACTTATACCTCCAACTGCCGAACCCTCTACCATCAATGGAATAGAAATCCAGGCTTTAAAGTCATATTGGGCATATATTTGGGATAAATGTGGGTAACGAGCAACCCGATTTTCTGTTGATTCAGCCCAAATAGCTTTCCCAGTTCGCACTGCTTCTGCTAGAGGAGAAGGTGAATCGATGGCAAAATGACGCCAACTATCTACCAAATCTTGGTTATAGCCAACCGCACGCACAATTTCCAGTTCAGTTTTACTTTCATTCACCAAGGCGACGAGGGCAGAAGTGGCTCCCAAGGCAGCCATGCTCTGCTCTACAATCACTTCAGATACTTGGGCTGGTGTCAGGGATTCTGAAAGGGCAGCTGTAATAGATTGGAGACGGGCAATGCGCTCTAGGGCTAGTTCTGCTGTTTTTTGTGCTTGTTGCGCTTCTTGGTAAAGGCGGGCATTATCGATCGCGATCGCAGCTCGATGGGCAACATCTTCCGCTAGTGACAAGTCAGCCGTGCTGTAACGACGTTCTGATTCAGCAGTAAAAAAGGAAATTGCACCAAAAATTCTTTCACGTGCCACCAAGGGCAAGATTATACATGACTTTAAACCAAGTTCACGCACAATTCTTAGATGTTCTGCGTCTAAGATGTATTTTAGTAAAGCCGCATCTGGAATTTCAGTTACCATTTCAGCAATTCCTGTACGCAGCACTTTAGGCACACCTTGAGGTTCATCCAACTTTCTGGGATAACGTTGATAAAGTTCCCAACCGAGTTTTACTTTCTCTGGATCTCGGTGAGCAACTGCTACCCGATTAATTGATTGATTATCTTGCAACAGATCAACGGCACACCAATCGGCCAAGTAAGGTACCACCAGGTTAGCCACACTTGCTAACGTACTTTCGTAATCAAGAGAAGAGGCGAGGGTTGCACTGACTTGAGCCAAAAACGTTGCTCTTTGCTGATCGGCTTCTGCTTCCTGTCGGGCGGTTTGCTCTTGAATTAGTTGGATACGTTTGGCTTCAGATTGTTTGCGATCGGTGATATCAAGCACAATACCACTCATGTGTGTGGCAATACCCGCATCGTCAAAAAAGGCTTTTCCCCGACAGGCTAAGTAACGAATACTGCCGTCATCCCAAATAATTCGATATTCTAAATCATGCTCCAAGCCTTCGTTAATCGCTTGACTTAAGGATTGAGCTAGGAATTCTCGATCATCTGGATGCAGACGAGCTAAAATCGCTTCAGAAGTGCCAGCAAAGGTTTCCGGCGTCAGCCCAAATAGTTGATAAATCTGCTCATCCCAGTCAAAGCGATCGCTGGCGATATCCCAACTCCAAACACCGATTTGAGCAGATTTTAACGCCAGGTTGAGTTGTGCTTGGCTATTTTCCAAACCTTGATAAAGACGAGCATTCTCTAGAGAAATAGCAATTTGAACCGTCAAAATTTCCAGCACAGAAAGTTTTTCCTGTGTGAAGGCACTGGAGATTAAATTATTTTCTAAATATAAAATACCAAGTAATTTCGACTGACGGGCGATCGGTAAACAAAGTACAGATTTAGGTTGTTTTTGAATTATATACTCGTCTTTTGAAAACAGATTTTGCTCAGTGGCATTCTGCAAAATCACTATTTCTTGAGTGCGCTGAACATAATTCAGCATTGATTGAGGAATAACTTGTGAAATTTCACTCTCTAATACAAGTCGAGAAACATTGAGCTTTTCTGCTTGGTGATTAACCTTCGCTTCTACTTCAATCACCAGATTTTGCTCGTGTTCTAGCAACAAATAACCGATTTCTGCTCCTGCTTGCTCAACGACAATTTGCATTAATGTCTTCAACAACCGCGAAAAAACAATTTCACTAGATATAGTTTGAGAGGCTTTAACTATTGACAAAAAGTCTAAATGCTCACCTGTGGTAATAAACGTTCCATTAGAAATAAGCTGTTGTTGTGGCAATAGTTGAGGATAGGATTCTTCTAAGTGCTTGACTTTAGCAAATGCCTGCCAACGCATATAAGTATTTTTAGCTACTTCTAAGTATGTTTTGGCAATTAATTCAAACTCTCGCTCAAAGTAAAAGTTAGCAGCTAGCTCATTAGCTAAAGCTTCATATTGTATAAATCCCTGCTCACGGGCTGAAGTAATTGATTGCTCATACAGGCGCATTGCTTCCAAATCCCGACCTTCAATTCGAGCTATTTCAGCAGCTACTAATTGAGATTTATGTAAAAAGTTTTCAGGGCCGTGTTTAGCCCAATATTGCAATTGTTGCTGATGTGATTCTAGGGTTTGTAAAAACAGCTTTTGCTCTTGAGAAGAGACTGTTGGATAAAGAGCCGTTAGACTTAATGAGTAATATAAAACATAATCTGTTTCAATTGGTAATGCCAGTGTCGTAACTGGAAAATTGGATAATTTTAAGGCACAATTAAGAGCCTCTATATACTGTCGATATGTAAAAAAGATAATTAATTTGATAATGTAATAAAAAATAATTCCACTAACAAACCCTGCATCTGTAATAATAGATAAAGCGCGTGACTCATCAAAATTATCATCACTTAGAGTCAGATTTTGGTGAGTTAGTCCGCGCAGATTCATCAGTAGCATCTGCTGTAGTCTGATTGTCTGATAGACAGCCTCATGTTTAGACTGATGGGCAAATGCGGTGTATTTTTCTAGAGATTTGTATGTCTCTGAAAGTGGATAGCCTAACTGGATAATTTGCCACGATCCTTGATAACCGTTGTAGTTTGCCATCGTCACATCACCTGCTTCTACACAGCCAATAAATCCCCGCTCTAAAAAGGGAATATCGGTGGCAATATGGTTACACCAAACGTTAATATGACTTCCATGAATATGTAGAACAACTCCTCTAAGTTTCAAATCATTTAACTTTTCATTCAATTGAATCGTCATCTCAGAAAATGCGTAGCCTGTAGGAATATCATGGAAGATAGAAACCAACAACATCGCATACATGCTGTAAGCAAAACAGGAGTCTTCTGTATTACCAAACTTGAGTGAGTAGTTAACAGCTTTGAGTACAACTAAAGGAAAAATATCAGGTCTACCGAGATAAGTAGGTGGCCCCAAAGTTGTCAACAAACTAATTACTGTTTGAATATTGGGGTCTTGAATTAATGGAGCATCAATTAAATCAGAAATCTGTCTCTTATCTAGATTGGTTAATACCTGTTTTTTTTCAACTGCGATCGCACCTTGAATTTGCTCATTTGAATCAGGAAATATCACACCAAAAATTTTTAAAGCTGCTAATCCTAATATCAATGCCTCTTCATACCTACCTGCAACTTGGTAGAGTCTGATTTGCAGTATATAAATATTGGCTTTTTCAATATATGATTCCGCTTTACTAAATAGTAGTTCAAATAATTTTTCCGCTTGTTCTAAATTGCCTGTTAAGAATTCACATTCAGCTAATTCTCTAAATAAAATAAACGTTTGTTCATATTGTTCTATCCAGGCATTCTCATCTAAAAGATGCATGGCAACACTAAAAAACTTTTTAGCAGGAGTATAGGCTGTAGATGCTTTTGCTTTCTTTCCAGCAATTAAATTCAATCGTACTAATTCATCTTTTTCTGTCTGCTCAACAATGATATCGACCGCGAGATTGAGTTGATTGACCAAATCAAAAATTTGCTCATTCACTTGTTCATAACTAGCATTCTTCAGCAAAAGCTGCCCAATCTTCAGATGCACTGCCGACTTTGATTCATCAGCAATTAGGGCATAAGCCGCTTGTTGAACTCGGTCATGGTAGAAACGATAGTTTTTTTGGGTACTTTCATCTGACTCTATAGGGATAATTAATCCTCTTAAAATTGCTTCAACAAGTGCATTTGCTGTTCCTTCAATAGATTGTTCTCCAACAAGTGCTAAAACTTCTAAATCAAAGCGATTACCAATACAAGAGGCTAACTTCAGCACTTGTTGAGTCGCAAGTGGAAGTTTTTGCATCCGCTCAATCATTAGATTGACAATATTATCTGTAATACCTTGGGCTTCAATTTCAGCTATTTCCCATTGCCAAACACCATCTTGGCGGTTAAAATTCAGCAGATTTTCTTGATGCAGTGTTTTCAGAAATTCATTGACAAAAAAGGGATTGCCGTCAGTTTTTCGGATAATTAATTGGGCAAGAGTTTCTACTTGTTCTGCTGAACTATGTAAGGTATCAGCAATTAACTGATTGACATAGATAGGATTCAACGGTGTCAGCAGAATTTCAGTCGTTCTTGCTCCATACTGGCGAACCTTCTCTATCATCAAATTGAAGGGATGTACAACATCAATTTCATTATCTCGATACGCCAAAATGAAGCAGAGATACTGGATACTAGAGCCAGTGATAATAGTTTGAATTAAATTCAAAGTAGCGGTGTCCGCCCACTGCATATCATCTAAAAAAACAGTGAGTGGATGCTCTTTTTGAGCAAAGATGCTGATGAATTTCTGAAACACCAAGTTGAATCTATTTTTAGATTCGGCAGGCCCCAACTCTGGTATATGAGGCTGTTTTCCAACGATTAGTTCAACTTCTGGAATTACATCTGTGATTAGTTTGCCATTGTTCCCTAATGCTGCTTGTATTTGCTTTTTCCAGGTAGCAAGTTGATCTTCTGGTTCAGTTAAAATTTGTCGAGCTAATGTTTGAAAAGCTTGAACAATTGTGGAATAAGGAATATCTCGTTTATACTGATCAAACTTACCAGAGATAAAAACCCCGCGTTCCCTAACAATGGGCTTGTGAATCTCCTTCACAAGAGTTGATTTACCAACGCCAGCATAACCAGAAACTAACACTATTTCTGGTTTTCCTTGGCTAACAACTCGCTCAAATGCTTGTAAAAGCTTGGCAATCTCTAGTTCTCGCCCATACAATTTTTGAGGAATTTGAAAGCGCTCTGAGATATCTTGTTCACCCAAAACAAAGGATTGAATTTGTCTAGTTGTCTCCAATTGCTTTAAGCATTTTTCCAAATCAAGTTGTAAACCTAAAGCACTCTGATACCTCTGTTCTGCAACCTTCGACAGCAATTTCATGATGATGTCACAAAGTATTTGAGGAATATCAGAGTTTAGCTTTTTCGGCGATAGCGGAGATTTGGCAATATGACAATGCACCCACTCTAAGGGGTCTTTACCTTGAAATGGTAGCTGACCTGTGAGCATCTCATAAAAGGTAACTCCCAGCGAATACAAATCGCTGCGATGGTCAATTCCTCGATTCATCCGCCCAGTTTGCTCAGGTGATAAATAAGGTAAACTGCCTTCAATGCAACTGGAACTGCTAACTATTTGCTGCTGGTATGGAATGAAGGCAGCAATTCCAAAATCGGAAATTTTTACCTGATTAGTTTCGAGGTTAATTAAAATGTTTTGCGGCTTAATATCCTTGTGGACAATGTGATAAGTGTGAATTTGTGCGAGTTTACTGGTGATTTCAATGGCAATCTTCAGAAACGGAACAGGCTGTTGAAATTGGTCTATGAACTGGTCGAGCGATCGCGCCTCAAAATCCTCCATAATTAAATAAGGGATTCCCTGGTGCATCTCTAAGGCGTAAGCTTTGACTGCTGCTGTGGTGTTTAACCTTTGAGCGATCGCATATTCGTGTTTGAGTTGTTCAATATTATTGGGTGTACACTGTTCTGGACGTAGCCCTTTGATAATTACCGGACACTGATCTTTAACCTTAATTCCCCGGTATATGACTGCTTTTACCCCTGCTTTTAACAAAGTGACAATTTTAAATCCGGGTAATGCAATCATCATGCCAAATACTCCAGCCGTGCTTCTTCAGGGATAATCCGAGCTTAATTATTGTATTTTAGATACATTTCCTTGGGCAGATGAAATTTAGATGATATCAGGTTCGGATAATCACTTCTGCTGACTCAAAAAGCAAAAATAGGCTAAAATTCAAGCAGAGTAAGCATTTCCCGCTCAGAGACTCCCCATGTTTGATAACCTGCAAACCCAAATTTACCAACTAGAACAATTTGCCAACAGCCTCGTTTCTAACCAACTGACACACCTTAGCATGGTGAGTGTTGGTATCATCTTTGCCGCTGGCTTGCTCACCAGTCTCACACCCTGTATGCTTTCTATGCTGCCAATTACCATTGGTTACATCGGCGGTTATGAAGCCAAAAGCCGCCTGCAAGCAGCTGCCCAATCAACTTGGTTTGCTTTCGGATTAGCAACAACATTGGCAGGATTGGGAATTATAGCAGGTTTAGTAGGAAAAGTCTATGGTCAAGTGGGAATTGGTTTGCCGATTATCGTCAGCATTATCGCCATTCTCATGGGGCTGAACTTATTAGAAGCACTACCTCTACAATTTCCATCCTTGGGCGAAACCAATTGGATTTCGCCAGATTTGCCAGCCGGATTGCGCTCCTATTTGCTGGGACTGACTTTCGGTTTAGTGGCATCCCCTTGTAGCACGCCTGTTTTAGCCAGCTTGTTAAGTTGGATTGCTAGTACACAAGACTTAATTTTAGGCGCTGTTTTGCTACTTTCTTACACAGCCGGTTACGTAACGCCGTTGATTTTGGCGGGTACTTTTACAGCTTCAATTAAAAAATTACTGGAATTGCGTCGCTGGTCTGGTTGGATTAACCCAGTTAGTGGGGCGCTATTGGTAGGATTCGGTGTATTTTCCTTAATTTCTCGGATTCCCCTCGGCAGTTTTTAATATCAATACTTTGTTAGTTTTTACACATAATGACTTTAGAAGATTCAGCGTCCAAAGAATTAAAATGGTGGGCTATACCTGGGAAGTTCTTACGCCAAGAGCTTTTGCCTGTACTGACCAACTTACGACTAGCGATCGCACTACTGCTATTGATTGCCATCTTTAGCTCCACTGGTACTGTAATCGAGCAAGGTCAATCACCCGCATTTTACCAAGCCAACTACCCAGAACATCCAGCTTTATTTGGTTTCCTAACTTGGAAGGTAATTCAGGTAGTCGGATTAGACCATGTGTATCGTACCTGGTGGTTTCTGGCATTACTCATTTTATTTGGCACTAGCTTAACTGCTTGTTCATTTACCCGTCAGTTACCAGCCTTAAAAGCTGCCCAGCGCTGGAAATATTACGAAGAACCACGGCAATTTCAAAAGTTAGCTTTGAGTGCAGAACTAGATACTGGTTCCCTAGATTCCTTAAACCAGATATTACAGAAACACCGCTATAAAATTTTTCCAGATCCAGAAAAAGCAAATCTCCTCTACGCCCGTAAGGGAATAGTTGGACGCATCGGCCCAATTATCGTTCATATTGGCATCGTCGCTATTTTGCTAGGGGGAATTTGGGGAGCGATGACTGGGTTTCTGGCTCAAGAAATGGTTGCCAGTGGCGATACATTTAAAGTGACAAATATTGTCGATGCTGGCCCTTTAGCAGCAGCCCAAGTCCCTAAAGATTGGTCTGTGCGCGTCAATCGTTTTTGGATTGACTACACTCCATCTGGCGGCATTGATCAATTTTATTCAGATATGTCTGTCTTGGATAATCAGGGAAAGGAAGTTGACCATAAGAAAATTTTTGTCAACGAACCTCTGCGCTATCATGGCGTAACTTTCTATCAAACTGATTGGGGAATTGCAGGTGTTCGCGTCCAATTTAACAACAGCCCCGTTTTTCAGCTACCGATGGCGCAATTGAACACCAACGGTAACGGGCGCATTTGGGGAACCTGGGTTCCAACTAAACCGGATTTGAGTGAGGGTGTCTCCCTATTAGCCAAAGACTTGCAAGGGATGGTATTAATTTATGATGCCACTGGCAAACTCGTTGATACAGTCCGCGCTGGGATGTTCACCGAAATCAATGGCGTGAAGCTGAAAATTCTGGATGTCATTGGTAGCACTGGCTTACAAATTAAAGCCGATCCAGGCATACCAATTGTTTACACAGGGTTTGGTTTGCTAATGCTGGGTGTGGTGATGAGTTATTTTTCCCACTCGCAAATATGGGCATTGCAAAAAGGCGATCGCTTATATGTTGGTGGCAAAACTAATCGCGCCCAAGTTGCTTTTGAACAAGAAGTTTTAGAAATTTTAGATCGCCTAAGTTCACAACCAAAAGGTGAGGAGAAAGAAACGGCGATTGAAGTTTAAAAGCAGAGGAACGCAAAGTAATCCTCCGCGTTCCTCTGCGATTTCCTCCGCGTCCCTTTGCGTTTAAAACTTACCTTACTTTTGGTGACGCACTTCAACCACAGTATGTACATTACCGCGAGGCGTAAAATCCGCTTTCACAGTGACTTCCAACGGATCACAAGCAGCTACAAAATCATCCAAAATTTGATTAGCAGACTCTTCGTGGGAAATATAGCGATCGCGGTAACTATTAATATAAAGTTTGAGTGCCTTCAATTCCACTACCCGTTCATCAGGTACATAGCTAACATAAATTGTCGCAAAGTCAGGATAACCGGAAAACGGACATTTACAGGTAAATTCCGGCAAAGTAATGTTAATGTCATATCGTCTGCCCACACGCGGATTCGGAAAAGTAATTAGTTTACCTTCCGCAATGTCGCGTTCGCCATACTTCATTTCTTGGCTTGCCTGAGATGCACTTTCAGATAATTTATCGGTTGTCATTTGTCAGTTTTCACTTGTCATTGGTTATTTTAGCCGTCTTTACACCCTTTTAGTAATTGTTATAGCTTGTTAACTCCTAACTCCTAACTCCCCCTCAATACTCTTCCTTCTGCCAATCTGGACAATTCTCATCTTCACAACCGTTGGGATGCATGGCACAAACTAACAAATTACCACCATAAACTTGACCGTGGTAGTGAGTACAACCAATACAAGCAGGATTTTTTTCGGCTGTGGGTTCAACTGAATAGGGAAAACCTGGATCTACATCTGCTACAATGTCTTCCAGTTCCCAGTAAGCCTCCAACATTGGTTCAGCCAAATCCTGTAAATACTGATCGACTTCAGTGAAAATGTTACTGTGTACTTGCCCAGTGACTTCTTCCGTTAACTCAAAAAATGCGTCTACCACTTCACCCATTCCCAGGAAGAAACGCTCTACTTCATCAGCCACCGTTTCAACGATTTCTACTAAATCTTTTTGCCACTGTTCCATAAACTTGACACCTTTGCAGGCTATAAACAGGACGCTTTGTGTTATCTGGCTTGAAGCACTAAATTACACACTAGGCAATGTATCTTATCAAGTTTCTATCCGAAGTGTCATGTCAAGATGCCACTGATTGCTAATATTTCGATCAAAGAATGCTTTTTATTGATCGCGTTGCAATCGTTTTAACTCATCTTGCAGGTTTAGCACTTCTTGGCGCAACTTATCTACATTCTCATCATCAGTTGATGCCTCTTTCACCGTTGGTTCTTCATCGTCCTCTAAAATTTCAATGCGGCGAGGTTCAGAAGGGGGTGTTGTCTCAGAGGTTTCAGCAGATGGTTGGGCTTGTTGGGCTTGCTTCATCATCTCTTCAACGAAGCGGCGGGCTTCTTCGGTGTTCATTTCGCCCTTGGCAACCATTTCATCTGCCAGTTTTTGGACTTGCAATCGCACTTGGGCTAATTTTCCCCCTGCTTTCTCACCTGCGTAAGAAGCTAATCCAACACCGAGGTAAAAAGCTTTTTGAACAATATCTCCAAAACCAGGCATTGTTGCTGACCGCTCCTAAAAATAGGGCGACCCGGAGACTACGCCTACCACAAGCCTCCCGTGTTGCTGCTACCTTCCGGTTCTGACAAGATTTGGGTGTTGCGATCGCATAGATCCAGGTCTTATAAAAGCATAGCATTAAAATCCAGTAAGTGTGTGTTATTCCATAACAATTCGCCATTCATAAAGTTGATAGGTGACGCAGCCGTGTTTCACCAACGGGTCATCAGCTACAATCGCTTCTGCTTCAGCCTTTGAGGTTGCCTCAAACAGCAACATCCCGCCCCTTTGCTCCGCCCAATAGCCTGTTCGGGCTTTGTGTCCTTTAGTAATCAAGTCCTGAATGTAGGCTTTGTGGGCAGGTACGTATTGGTCAAAGGTAGGTTTATCGACTTTGCCTTCTTCAATCTTTACAAACCAAGGCATAAGCGTTTTAACTCCAGTTACAAATATCTGAACCTTGTTTGAATAACTGTATATTTTATTCTCTGGAAGTCCCTAACTTCCAACTCTTGGCTTCCAACTTCCACTAACTAGCCCGTGTTGCTGTAAGTTGAAGTCGGAAGTTACCGCAACGTGCAGCGCTGCATTCAGCCATCAACGATTGGCTTCCAAGGGTGTGTTGACACCCAGCAATAAAAAATGTATCTTCAAAGTATATACGTTAGACAAATTTTTAAAAGTGTTTCACTCCGAAAATCTAAAGTTCGGGCGTGTACCTCGCTAACAAAATATTTGGAGATAGCTATGACGGCAGTTGTTGCTAAATGGGGAAATAGTTTAGCTATTCGGATTCCAAAAGCGGTAGCTGAACAAGCACATATAACTGAAGGGACAGGTATGGATATTACTGTGGAAGGTAGCAGTCTTATCTTCACACCACGAAAAAGAAAAAAGTATACGCTTGATGAATTGCTTGAAGGTATGACTCCTGATAAATTTCATCCAGAATTTGAAACTGGAAATGCTGTGGGGAATGAGCATTGGTAGTCAATCAATACTTTCCTAAAAGAGGAGATATTATCAAATTAGAATTTGGATCAGAACAGCAGTTTACGGCTGATTCAATCCAGCGTGCATTTGCCCTTTACAACTCAGGAATGTCATTTAATGACATTGCTATAACATTGAACAATGAACTACAACAGCAAGGGCGGGAGCAAAGGGGCTACCGCCCTGCTCTTGTTATATCTCCAATTCAATACAATCGAATAGCTTCTTTAGTTTTAACGTGTCCTATAACCAGCAAAGCAAAAGGGCTTAGGTTTGAAGTTCCACTTGTTGAGGGAATGCAAACAAAAGGAGTTGTGTTAGCTGACCAAATTAAAACATTATCTTGGCAAGCTAGAAGGGCAAAATTTGTTGAAAGTGTTTCACAAGATTTAATAGAAGAAGTACAGGCAAAACTCGAAACATTAATTTTATAAAACTAATTTTATTTAAATCTTTTACAGTTAGCTACGCATAGCTAACTACAACACTGCTAAAATAAATCCAGAACTACTTGATGCCGTATCCATTCTATGACCATAGCTCAAGAATTAGATTTTCAAGAAGGCATCTGCCAAGATGTTATATTTCCCCCTGGTGATTTATATAGTGATGAGCCTCCCTTGGAAAGCGAACTGCATTTACGGCAAATAATCCTACTTTTAACATGTCTGGAATGGTTGTGGCGAGATCGAAATGATTTCTATGCGGCGGGAAATCTGACTATTTATTACAGTCCGCGCCAACGCAAATCAGAATACTTCCGAGGGCCAGACTTTTTTGTAGTTTTGGGAACTGAACGCAAAACCCGTAAAAGTTGGGTAGTCTGGGAAGAAGATGGCAAATATCCGAATGTAATTTTAGAAATTTTGTCTAACTCAACAGCTAATACTGATAAAGGTTTAAAGAAAACAATTTATCAACAGACTTTCCGCACACTCGATTATTTTTGGTTTGACCCTTACACACAAGAATTTGCGGGATTTCATTTAGTAGATGGAGAATATCAACCTCTACAAGTAAGTGAACAAGGATATTTGTGGAGTCATCAGCTAGGGTTATATTTGGGAGTTTATGAAGGTTTATTGCGGTTTTTTACACGAGATGGGCAATTAGTACCAACACCTGAGGAAACGGCAGAACAAGCCGAACAAAAGGCTGAACAGTCACAACAACAAGCTGAACAAGCTGAACAAAAAGCAGAACGTTTAGCAGCAAAACTACGGGAGTTAAATATTGACCCAGATACAATTTAGACTACTGCGATCGCCTCTTGAATTTATAATCTATTGCTCAACACTCCACAAATATATGAGCGATCGCTTCACTATTTCATTTAGGATAGTGTTGTGCTAAAAACTCCTCAGCTTCAGTCTTATCTTTAATTATTCCATCCAAGGTAGCAGCAAGCATATCATCTAATATCTGCCGATATTGAGGCCCTGGTTTGTAACCAAGTTTTTTTAAATCATTACCATTCAATAGTGGCTGCACATTCGCCCAAACAGTTAAATATTCCCAAATCTGATGTCTAAGCGATCGCGGACTTTGCACAGCGATTAAAATCAGCAGTGGTAAATCGTACTTTCGCAACAGCTGTACTACTTGACTGGGACTTTGACATTTAGGCAAAGATTGCATCATCTCAGATTGGGCAGAAGCCAAGTTTTGCAAGCGTTTAATGCCATCTTCTTGTAGTTGCAGATTTTTTGCTACTTTCGCCCGATATTGTGGTGCTAAATAGGCGATTAACGTTTCTAAGCGCATTTCCCAATGGATGAGGGTTTGTTCGGCATCAAATCGCCGCAAACAGCGTTCTAGCAAACGTAATTGTTGTAGGACTTCCACATCTAGCTTCAGGGTAGGATGGATACATTGCAATGCCCCTAAATTATCGAGTAACTGTAAAGCCGATTTCCAGTAGGGGACTTCTAAGATGTGTTTTAATTCTGTTTTCAGTCGAGTTTGTAGGGCTGGGGTTTTGGTATTCTCTTGGGAAGTGCGATCGTAAACACCACTGTTGATCGCATAGCGAATAAACTCTTCAGTTTGCGGTTCTATGTGAAATCCGAAGCGCACAGCAAACCGCACACCGCGATAAATCCGGGTGGGGTCTTCTATAAAGCTGTTGGCGTGTAAAACTCGAATTTGTTTAGCTTGTAAATCGAGTAATCCCCCAAAGAAATCGAGTAATTCACCAGCACGGGGAGTAGTAAGCCGCAAAGCGATCGCATTAATGGTAAAATCTCGACGATACAAGTCTTGACGAATCGAACTCGCCTCAACTTCTGGATTCGCCGCCGGGTAAGGATAAAACTCTGTTCTAGCCGTAGCAATATCTACCCAAAGAGAATCTAATTCTGGGTCTTTGTGCCACAACAAAGCCGCAGTTTGAAAAGCCCCGTGGATTTCTAAACGAGCCGCAGGGTAAAGTTGTTGGAGTGCTTTTGCTAGTTCCACACCAGCGCCAACATCTGCTGATTTGTGAAAGCCATCAACTACTAGGTCAATATCGTTAATTATCAAAGTGTCCGATGTTGCTTCAGCTAACAGCAAATCCCGCACCGCACCTCCTACTAAATAAAGATGCCAACCCCTTTTTTCGGCTTCTTGCGATGCGATGGTGAGTAATTGCCATAACTGAGGAGCAAGTTTATTTTGCAACTCAGTGCTAAGAGGAATTTTGAATTTTGAATTTTGAATTTTGAATTTTTCCTCTTCTCCATCTTCATCCCTTTCCTGATGTAATTCCCGCAAGACATCAGTACGAGTGACAAGACCAACTAACTGCCCATTTTCCAATACTGGCAAGCGTCCGATATCATAAGTCACCATCAGCGACTCAATTTGTGGCAGTGTCGTATCTGGTGTAATTGTTTTCAGATTTCTTGTCATGTAGCCCTTAACTGGCGCATGACTAAATCCGTGATGTAAGGCGATATCAATATCCCGCCGTGAAATAATACCTACTAGTTGCTCTTGAGTATCAACTACAGATAAACCAGAGTGTCCATAGCGTAATAAAATGCGTTGTGCTTCAGCAATTGTGGTTTCGGGCAGAATCGTGCGGACAGGAGAAGACATCAAATCCCTCGCGGTGGGGGGATGGGGAATTTGCGCTTTTATCCCGTCAAGGAGTTGTTTTAAGATTGCTTGCGAATCAACTCCCCTTAGATTTAGCGATGCGGCTTGTGAATGACCGCCACCACCCAAGAGTTGGAATAATCGGTTAAGATTCGTCTTGGGAATTTGCGATCGCCCAATCACACTTAAACTTGAATCCCCTTTACCTAGATACTCATTAGCCAACAGTAGGGCATCAATTTCGGTTAATTCCACGAGTTCCGATGCCAAACTCGATAATCCAGGCACAAAATTTTTAGTTCTTATAGTTACCCAGGCAATCGTATATCCGCGTAGACAAAGATATTCTAAATTTTCCAGCGATTCAGTTAATAACTGTTGCAATTGCAAAGACAAGCCAGGGTCACGGTAAGTAGAAATTACCGATAAACTTGCACCTTGTTGCATCAACCAAGCCAAAGCTAAAGCATCCCGTGGTGTGGACTGGTCAAAGGTCAAGGAGCCAGTGTCAACGTGGATACCCAAAGCCATCACAGTCGCTTCAGCAGGAGTCAGGGAAATTTCCTGTTGTTGCAATTGCTCCACAATTAAAGTTGTGGTAGCTCCTACTGAGTCAATATGCGATCGCGTGGCGGGAATATCTGATTCTTGTCCTAAGTGATGGTCATAAACTATAATTTCTTTGAGATTGGGTAAATCTAACCACTCAGCAGCTTTACCCAAGCGATCGCGCTGTTGCGTATCCACCACAGTCAGAGAACGAATTTTTTCGGCATTCACCGAACGCCGTTCAATTAGCGGATATTCATCCCGATGCAATGCTAAAAAATCCCGTACAGGAGGGTGAGAACCGCCAGTCAGCACAATCTTACTTCCCGGTAGTAGGCGCGTTAACCCTACTGCTGCTCCTAATGCGTCAAAATCTGCTGTCGTGTGGCAAAGAATTAAATCCATAGTTAAGTAGTCATTAGTCATTGGTACTTAAACAAAGAACAAATGACTAAGATGTTGTAGTTTCTGGTAGCTTAAAAACAAGAAAAAAGTGTCAGTGTCGCCCTTTAGCTAAAATGGGCAGAAGCCTCACCCTTAAGCCCTGAAAGTCAGCACTGTAATTGTCAAATATTCTGAATATAGATGATCGGGGCGTTGTATGATTTAATTGGTTACTCGCCGCCACGGTCGTTGATACACCTCTAGACAGCCCTCTGGGAAACCTACGTGAAACGTTGGACAACGGGAAACGAGTAGGCATCCTTTCAAAGAAAGCAAATTTACCATTGGTTGACACATCAGTGCAAAAGTCATAAGCAATTCATCCTGTGTCGTAAAATTTGTGGGGTACGAAAGGAAGAAAAAATCAAATTGTCTCCGTTGGGGTATCACGGGGACATAAAACTAAAGCTCAGGAAATGTCCTATGCGATCGCAGGAGTCACTGAGAAGCCTACACTGTACAGCTTACTGTTAATGTAGGACATATCACTATTTCGCTGTATTGGGAGAAGCAAAAATGACCATAATATTTCAATTTGCCTTGATAGGTCTAGTCCTATTGTCCTTTGTCCTAGTTGTTGGGGTTCCTGTTGCTTACGCCACTCCCCAAAATTGGAATGATTCTAAAAAACTGCTCTGGGTTGGCTCTGGTGTCTGGATTGGTTTGGTGTTTTTAGTTGGTTTGTTAAACTTTTTTGTCGTGTAGGCGACGGCTTCGCTCTGGCGCAGGCACATAATATAAGAACTAGAGGAGCAGAAAAGCCAAGGTCAAAGGTTAAAGGAAACAAGAAATTTTTTCTTTTTCCTGGTTCCTTCATCCTGACTGGGCTTTCCTGCTCTTCTACATTTAAATAAGAAATGTATATTGGCCAGAAGTATAGTTGATAAAGAGGCAGTCATGGCAGTTTTCGAGGGAACTTTTACTCAAACGGAACCTTTGCGTTTTGCAGTGGTTATTGGTCGATTCAATGACCTCGTTACCGGAAAGCTGCTAGAGGGTTGTCAAGATTGTTTGAAACGCCACGGTGTAGATCCTAACCCACAAGGTACTCAGGTGGACTATGTTTGGGTTCCGGGAAGTTTTGAAGTACCTTTAGTAGCTCGGCAACTAGCACTTTCCCATCGTTATGATGCTGTAATTTGTCTAGGTGCAGTCATTCGAGGACAAACACCCCATTTTGATTACGTATCCGCCGAGGTTTCTAAAGGCATTGCCGCCGCTAGCTTTCAAACTGGAGTGCCAGTGATTTTTGGCATTTTGACAGTAGATACTATGCAGCAAGCCTTAGAACGGGCAGGCATCAAAGGTAATCATGGCTGGGATTATGCCCTGAATGCCCTAGAAATGGCAAGCCTGATGCGGCAACTGCGTTCTAACCTGGCAGAGCCATATTCTCGTAATAGCCAGTCTTTGCCAGCCTCTTTTCAAGGTGCCAGCATCGGCAATTTAACTGCGGAGTCAGAAGAACTAGGCTAAATGAGTCATTAGTCATTTGTCCTTTGTTATTCACTAATGACCAATGACTAATGACTAAAATAAATTAAGGGGTTGACAATTAAGGATAAATCTGAGATATTGATATATGGCAATTGATTGCGGGTGTAGCTCAGTGGTAGAGCGTCACCTTGCCAAGGTGAATGTCGCGCGTTCGAATCGCGTCACCCGCTTCCAACTAAAACCTCTTAGAGTTAAAAAATTCTAAGGGGTTTAGTGTTTTTAGGGTGCATTTCAGTGTTCGTCGATTCACTCTTCAATCCTGTGGACAGATCGAGTAAACAAATCGTCTACTCTCCCAATTTGAATATTGCCCACTCAAATTGTGTCACCCACTCGCTAAGAAATATAAAACTCAGCTTCACAATAGTTTAGATATTCATTAGCTTGACTACAATCTTTATAGGTGTAATCAATTTGTTTCCTATAGGGTGTATTACACTGGACTAAAGGTGGCTACTTAAATAATAGTGTTGTCAGGTGCAAAACGTCTTTTAGCAGTGAAGTGAGCCACAATCTATTTGGGCAAAGAGTCACACACATTCTCTAGATGTTTTGCCAATTTCCGCTCTTGAAATGCTGATGAGATGCAAGGAATACAGATTGGAGATAATCCCGATCTAACCTTGATAGTTGGATAGTAATATATAGTAACCCCAAGGAAAATTAGCGGGTTTATTGGTGTCTGTTGTTTATCAGCGTAGCCTTCCCAAACGATTTGTTTTAGGAGTGGTCGCCACGTAGGCTTAAAATTGTACCAGGTGTGTCAGCATAATAAATGCCCAAAAACGCAACCACTTACCTTGAAAGCGACAGATGAAGAGAAGGAAATTTTTCAATAAGATTGTCAGCTATGGGGAAAGACTACAAACAGAGAACCCCGTACTGATATGGCAATTAGGATACCTTAAGTTAGCTACATCTACTGTTTGCAATCATGGCGATATTTGCATCGCCTGTCTATCTATATAAAGAAAGAAGCCTTATCAGGCATTTACCAAGACATTATATTCTCGTAGTTCGTGTAAAACACGCTCAAGTCATTAGAACGCTTGTGCAATCTCAAAAACCTGAAAAAATCGACTTCAATACCGAATACCCCTGTCCCTGTCGTCGCCGGGGTCAGTTAATTCCGATTACGCTGACAGAAGCATTTGGTTGCGATCGCTGTCAGCAAATCTTTGTAGTAGAAGATAATGGTCATGTCCTAGAACAGCTTTCTACCACCTATCCCTACAAGCGGGCTTGGCGTTGGATGGGAAATAGTTGGCATGTTGTCCATCCCCGCTTGGGAGAAAGCTATCTGCCTATAGCACTTGGCATTATTTTCGTGCTAGTGATTATATGGCTGCCATTAGCACTGCGATTAGCAAATAGTTCCAGCATTATTGCTTGGGCAATGGTGGCGGTGCTATTAGCTATTCTGCCAGCACTAATGGTCTGGCTTACCTACAGACGTTAACTCAATGACTGTTGAAGTTTTGGATGACCACCCCGAACCGATTACTAGTGCCCAACGAGCCTATCAAGCTTCCCTAAAGTTGGGGATCACAAAGGGAGCAGACCGGAGTCGTGCAGTATTGGCGATGGCACAGGCTCTTGAGCGCTCATTTGACGACATTCTAGAAGCCAATACCTTGGATTTAGAAGCTAGTCGAGAAATGGCAGTGCCAGAGTTGATATTGGATTGGCTAAAGCTGACTCCCACAAGGCTAGAGACAACCGTGGACATTTTACAAAGGTTGGGGGAATTATCAGATCCGCTGCGGCGCGTCAGAACTGCTGATTATCAACTGGAAGATTCCCAAAGTTACACCCAGTTAATGCCCTTGGGAGTGATTGGATTTATTTATGAGGCGTTCCCCGATTTAGGAGCGATCGCAGCGGGTTTTTGTATCAAAACTGGCAATAGTATAATTCTCAAAGGCAGTACTGAAGCTAGCCATTCTAACGCTGCGATCGCTGAGGTATTGCAAAATGCGATCGCAGAAGTTGGTCTAACACCAGGTTGTGTAGAACTGATCACAGCAGAACATGGTGCTTCCATTCGGGATTTAGTTACCCAAGACGAGTACGTGAATTTAGCGATTCCCTACGGACGTCCCAGCTTAGTGCAGCAGGTTGTACGACAAGCAACTTGCCCAGTTTTAAAGTCAGCGATGGGTAACTGTTATCTCTACTGGTCGCTGAATAGCAGCTTGGAAATGGTACGCTGGATGATTCTTGATAGCCATCAAAGTGAACCCGATCAAGCCAACGCCATTGAAAAGGTACTAATTCATCGTCAAGCCTTGCCATCATCTTTAGCAGTTCTGTGGAATAGCTTGATGGAAAAAGGCTTTGAAATTAAAGGAGATGCAGAACTAGTAGAAGCTTTTCCCCAATTGCAGTTGGTGAAGGAAGGCGAATGGGGAAACCCTTATTTAACGAGGACAGTAGCTTTTAAACTGGTGGATAGCTTAGAGGGTGCGATCGCTTGGATTAATCAATACAGCAGTGGTCATGCCGACTCCATCGTGACTGAATCCTACCAGGAAAGTCGCCAGTTTGCTTTAGGAGTTAACAGTGCCTCTACCTACATCAACACTTCCCCGCGTTTTTCCCGCAACCCCTCGCGGGGAGATTCAGTGTTTCTCGGTATGTCTAACCAAAAAGGTCATCGCCGGGGATTTATCAGCCTGGAAACCTTGACCACCGTCAAGCATATTGTTCAGGGAAATGGCAGATTTTAATTAGGAGGCAGGAGGCAGGAGGCAGGAGGCAGGAGGCAGGAGATAGAAACTCTTTATATCTGATGCGTGAGTCCTGCATTTTGTCGCTTACTTAAAAAGCAAACTGCTGTAGTTGGGGTCTGAATCCCTCATGTCCAATGCCCCAATCCAATCTTAAAGTTAACAAAATCTTAATTTCTGCTTGATCCGAGGTTGCTAGGTTCCTTGTATTTGGTTGAGCAGGCAATTGAGAAATCAGTCAAATCAAGCATTATTTGTGCTTTGGACAACTGACTCTCCTGAATGCCAACTGTATTTACATCTGGGTAGGGGTGAATATGGAACTTATGGATGGCACGCGCCTGTTAGCAAATCGGTGCAGACGGCGGAGTTTTTTGTTGGGTGCAGGATTCTTAACGGGGTTAACAATCGCTAGCCAATGGCATCCAGTATCAGCTAACTCAAGGTTTTCTGGCTATCCATTCAGTCTTGGTGTTGCCTCTGGCGACCCTTTACCGGATGGTGTTGTGATCTGGACACGACTAGCTCCAAATCCACTTTCTGGAGGTGGAATGCCAGTCGTAAATGTTCCAGTGCGGTGGCAAGTTGCCCTTGATGAAAACATGAGACAGGTGGTGCGTCGAGGAACGGTGCTGGCGACACCAGAATTAGCACACTCAGTTCACGTTGATGTCCGTGGACTAGACCCTGACCGTTGGTACTGGTATCAATTTCAAGCGGGTAGAGAAGCTAGCCCCGTTGGGCGGACTCGGACAGCACCAGCTTTTTATGGCTCTATCCAACAATTAAATTTTGCTTTTGTCTCCTGTCAAGACTGGCAAAATGGCTACTATACGGCTTATCGGCATTTGGCTGATGAAAACCTCGACCTTGTGGTTCATCTCGGTGATTACATTTACGAATATGGCCCACAATCTGGTGGGCCCCGCCAGCATAATAGTCCAGAAATAATTACTCTTAAAGACTACCGCGATCGCCACGCCCTGTACAAAACTGACTTGAATCTCCAAGCTGCTCATGCGGCTTTTCCTTGGATTGTCACTTGGGATGATCATGAAGTTGACAATAACTACGCCAACTTAATCCCCGAAGATAACCAAACCCAAGAGGCTTTTAAGAAGCGCCGAGCCAATGCGTACCAGGCTTACTACGAACACATGCCTTTACGTCGGTCTTCATTGCCCAATGGCCCAGATATGCTGCTTTATCGGCGGTTCACCTACGGTAATTTGGCTGAGTTTAATGTACTAGACACCAGGCAGTACCGCAGTGACCAACCTTGTGATGATGGACTGAAACCTCGCTGCTCCGAAGCTTTTGCTTCAAATGCTACGATGACTGGCTCAAAACAAGAGCAGTGGCTACAAAAAGGTTTAGACCAATCGCGATCGCGCTGGAATGTGATTGCTCAACAGACTATACTAGCCGAGTACAATTTTAATAGTAATCCCGGTTTAGGTGTCTTCAATGTGGATCAGTGGGACGGTTACGTAGCTGCACGTAATCGGCTCTTGAGTTTTTTAAACCAGCGCCAACCTTCTAATCCAGTGGTGATTACCGGAGACATTCATTCTAGTTGGGTAAACGACCTAAAGCTTGACTTTAAAAACCCAAACTCACCGACGGTAGGCACTGAGTTCGTAGGAACTTCAATTAGCTCTGACTTTCCTGCCCAATTCATTGCTCCAGTTCTAGCTTCCTTACCCAACAATCCCCATACTAAGTTCTTTGATGGTGCTTTCCGGGGATACGTCCGCTGCAAACTTACTCCACAACGCTGGCAAAGTGACTACCGCGTGGTATCGA
This sequence comes from Nostoc sp. CALU 546, assembly GCF_048836525.1. Lineage (NCBI taxonomy): Bacteria > Bacillati > Cyanobacteriota > Cyanophyceae > Nostocales > Nostocaceae > Nostoc > Nostoc sp. CALU 546. The sequence goes on along the minus strand of NZ_JAWJTF010000083.1, from coordinate 18,237 downwards.
GCATTGTTGACTTGAATGCTTCTATTAAAACCCTAGCTTCCTTTGTAGTCCAAAACGGACAACCAGGGGCACATCTAAGTTAAGCAAACCTCACAAGTAATCAATCAAACCCCCCAAATAGAATCTGGGGGGTTTTAATATAGTATTAAATATGACTTTAACTATTAGAACACCCGTATTTTTTTGCTGTTTGGATATAGCAATCCTATCTGAGTTACAAAAACTGCAAGAGACTTAAAAAAATCGGAGAATATGGGAAATCTAGGAGTAGTGTAGACTATTCAAGCCAGAAGCGATCGCCTGTTAGAGATTACACTGAATCAATCTTCCTAAAGAATTATTTTGGCATTTCTTTGCAATACTTAACTAACTTCTAATTAAAAAAAGTGAACATAGATTAAAAATGATAACTAACATCATAATTTATTAAGTTATTCAAGCTAAATTGAGAGTATGCTTAATAATTGAAGTCTAGTTGAGAATTTAAGTAACTAGGTGCAAATAGACTTAAACATTTGTTGAGTTTCTTATACTTTGTCATTTGTTTGAGGGTTAAATACTAAAAAATAAAGTTTGTTTGTGCCTAATTACTAACTAGCAGGACTTACGCAAGTGTCACAAAAAATAATTTATTTTGCTTGTAGTAAGGGCTTCAGCCCTTATTTTTAGGACTAAAGTCCTCTCTGCGAGACGCTGCGCGAACACTGCAAACTTAAAATAATATGCCAGTTGCGTAAGTCATAACTAGGTTGTCAAGCAGGGCGGTTAAAATCTGACCTGAGCCAGTTAATAACAGCGAAAACAAAAGTAAACTTAACAAAAATTCGTAAGATGATAAAAAGAATTTTGCTAGCTGTATCGGGATTGGGACACGCGGAAGAAATGCTCAAAACCCTGAAAGAAATCCCTTCAATTCAATCTGCAAAAGTTACCATTTTGCATGTTGTTCAAGCACAAAGTACCGCTGCTACCATGACAAGTAAATGGGAAAATGGTGGTAAAATTCTGGCGAACGCCATTCAAACTTTGAACTTAGATCCTAGCGAGGTTTCTTCAATTTTGCGCGAAGGCGATCCCAAAGATGTAGTTTGCCAAGTAGCTGATGAAATCGACGCTGACTTGATTATTATGGGTTCACGCGGACTGAAGCGGCTGCAATCGATTTTATCAAACTCAGTCAGTCAGTATGTTTTTCAACTATCTTCTCGCCCCATGTTGCTGGTGAAAGATGATATTTACGTCAAAAGAATTAAGCGGATTATGGTGGCAATCGACAATTCAGATTCATCAAAAAACTGCTTAAAATTGGCACTGTTTCTACTGCGAGATATTCAGGGTGGCGAGTTAATTTTGGCAAATATTAGTACAGATTTAGGCGGTAAAAAATCGGAAATAACTCAGGTTAACTCAGACAAGAATCCAGTTTTGGCAGCCGCCGTTGCCGAAGCTGAAAAACAGGGCATCCAATCTCGTTCTTATATCAGCAGTGGCAAACCTGGTGAAGAAATTTGTCGATTGGCAGAAGAGTTAAATATAGACTTATTATTACTCGGTTCTCCAGATCGTCGTCCATCCATCGCTAAGAGTTTTGTTGACATAGATAGACTCATTGGTTCTTCCTTGTCTGACTATGTTCGAGTTAATGCCACTTGTCCGGTATTGTTGGCGCGGACAATCGCTTAAGAGGTTGTTTGAAAAGTAGTATGTTGTGATTTTAATCGAATTATTACCCCCCTTAGTCCCCCCTTATAAAGGGGGGAAACAATAAAATCCAGTTCCCTCACGCCACATGCTTCAAGTCGGCGAAGCCGCCCAACGCAGTGGCTCCCCTTTATAAGGGGAGGGCTAGGGTGGGGTAAAAAAATTTTATACATCAATCATGACTTTTCAAACATCCTCTAAAGGAGATAGTGCTAAATTAACGTTTGATAAATAAAAACCCCTACACTATTGGTGCAGGGGTTATTTATTTTATACACAAACTCTTAACTATCTTTTCCACCTTCGCGGCTAGCAGTTTGGATGTAAAGAATTAGTAAAAACACAGCGGGGACAAGTACGAACAAAATGCTCGCGATGAACCCCAGGTCATTAACTTGCATGGCAAGAAAACCTCTCTTGAATTTCCAGTCAACAACATTAGGATAGCATCATCGATGACAGAGTTATACCAATTCAAAATTCAAAATTCAAAATTCAAAATTCAAAATGAGTAAACTCAATTTTGGTAAGTATTTTGACTACTGACTGGATACAAATTGTGAAAACGTGAACTACTCAGACCTGCCTACGGCTGAAGTCTGAGCTTCCCAATTCATCGGGAACAGCCTTAAAAACTCCGCAGTTTTTTTGGTCTTACATTCCCTCCAAGGGCAGGAGTCCTGGTTCCCAAGACCCAAATTTTTTACTTGCAACATATACCTAATTAGCTTGGTTTTCGCTTATGGCATTGATGGTCAAGATATTGGGTATTTTACCAGGAAAACAAGCAGGATTCGTCATCTATAAGCGAATTTGTTTTGACTCTTCGTTTAAAATCAATTCTAGATGCAATCCTCAACCCCCGCTATTCATCCCCACCCTACTAAGAGTTGAGGGTGGGGACTTCCGGTACTGTTAAGGTTTTGTGACTACGCTAACTGAGCCATTCACTAAAGTTTGACAGGCAAGGCGGTAATTTTCTGGCTTTTTCTTGAATTTCCGGTTTTCTACGTCTGTGCGGGGGGAAAGATTTTCTAATCCTTCAACTATCTCGACAATGCAAGTACCACATTGACCATTACCGCCGCAGTTGGTCATCTTGCCAATGAATGTATATATGTCAATACCATTTTGTATCGCCTTGAGCCGGAGATTAGCACCATCTGCCGCCACGACTTCTTTATTTTCTTTAACGAATTTGATATTACCCATAACTGATTCCTCCTTGACTCTAAGCTTGGCTTTCAAGGCTTCATATTGACATGGCTTGATTCACATCTTAGTTATTATACTAATTCATTACAAAATATTAATAAATATTAACTTTGCAAAACATTGCATCACAAAAAATAGGACAGGTAGAGTACCTGTCCTATAAATTGAAAAATAGATTAACTTACCTAAATCCCACGGCTGCTTGCCAAACAAAGGCAAGTAACAAGAAGAATACAGGGATGACTGGGAGAACGTCCACCAAAGGATCAAAGATTTGGTAAGCTTCAGGCAGTTTTGCTAATAAAAGTGCTGCTTCCATGTTTGTTTAAATCCACCTATCCAACACAGCTTTCATAATTGAGAAGTATCTTAACATGGTTTGAGTCTTGATCATTTGTCAATAGTCATTTGTAATTTCCCCTTCATCTGGTGCTGGTTCAGATGAGTTGAGCCAGTGACCAAATTCTGTGGCAAAACGATCGCTCAATATTGCTTCTCTAATATGCTGCGTAAAGCGAATTAGTTCGGTAATGTTGTGAATGCTTAACAAGGTATAAGCCAAAATTTCCTGCGATCGCACTAAATGAGATATGTAAGCACGGCTAAAATTTTGACAAGTGTAACAGGGACAAGTTTCATCTAATGGCGTAAAATCTTCACGAAACTTAGCATTTTTTAAATTCCAGCGTCCGCCCTTGACTATCGCTGTCCCATGTCTGGCCCAGCGGGTGGGAATTACACAATCAAATAAATCTACACCAGATGCGATCGCGATCGCCATTTCTCGATAAGTACCCACACCCATCAAATAACGCGGCTTGTCGGGCGGTAGAAGCGGTGCTGTCACTTTTACAATTTCAGCCATCAATTCTGGTGGTTCTCCCACACTCACACCACCAATGGCATATCCGGGTAAATCCAACTTAGCCAAAGCTTCAGCCGCACGACAACGCAAATCTAAATACACGCCCCCTTGCACAATTCCAAACAACGCCTGTTCACTGTGTTGATGAGCCGTCATGCAGCGTTCTAACCAGCGGTAAGTGCGTTCAGTTGCGGTTTCTACCTCTTGGCGAGTCGCTGGGTAGGGCGGACACTCATCAAAGGCCATAATCACATCGGCCCCTAAAGTATTTTGAATCTCGATGGAGCGTTCTGGTGTCAAGTTAATAATTCGTCCATCATGGGGTGAACGGAAAGTTACACCTTCTTCAGTAATTTTTCGCATCTCGCTTAAGCTGAAGACCTGAAACCCGCCCGAATCTGTAAGCATTGGGCCGTTCCACCCCATGAACTTGTGTAACCCACCACCCCCAGCCACGATCGCTTCCCCTGGTTGTAGGTGAAGATGATAAGTATTGGATAAAATCATTTGCGCCCCAGTATCTCGCAGCTGAGATGGGGTGATAGTTTTGACATTTGCCAGCGTTCCCACTGGCATAAATCTGGGGGTTTCTACAAGACCGTGAGGGGTGAAAAACACTCCTGCTCTAGCTTTGGTTTCGCTACAGCAAGCAAGACATTGAAAAGAAAAATTCGCACTCATGCCATTTTGGATTGTTGAAGATGCGCCTATAGGACTTACACAAAACTATACGATGTAGGGGCAATTCATAAATTGCCCCTACATCAATAAAGCGCAGCCTCACATAAATTTGTATAACAGTCGCTATTTTAGAAAGAATCAGAACAGTCATCGTCGATTTCTGCATCCCACCTGGCTGAGAGTACTTGCTCCATCATCGCTTCTATGGCGCTGACATTGAAGCTTCGCTCTCGTCGTTCTTGTAGGGGGGTTGAGCGGGGAATCAACCGCAGACACACTCCTTCTTGCATCAAATCGAAGTAGGTTTCTTGTTGCGGTGACTGTTTTAGTTCCAAGTAATCAAAACTACAAACATTCAAATATAGCGCATGGTTTGCCACTAAGGTAGACCTTTGCGGATTGGCAAAAACTTCCATCACATCCCCTTCACCCTCGCTCAGTACCTTATCTTGGTGGGTGTAGATGTAGTGGACTCGACCTAAATCTGCCAGCAATCGCCGGATGTCGAGCTTATTCACAATAATGCCCGTGTTAATAATGCACGGAGCTGGTATCCTGGTGTCGGGTAGATGGTGACTCATAGGAAAATAGCGATTGAGCTAAGGAGAGCGACAACATAGCTAAACTGTCATAATTGAATAGCTTGTTTACTCCCTACATTTAAAAAAATATCAATTTTATGGGGCAATCGTCTAATAATTTGGAGTAAGTTTTTAGTTAACGAATACAAAACACAAATTTTGCTCCCTGATGGAATTTTAACTTCTTAAATCAATTATTTTTGTATATAAATTGACCCAAAACTACTTAATTGCCACTTAGACCAGCATAACAAAATTTTTCAGGAGAATATCTGATAGAAGTAAATCTTATCTAAAGTTTTAAAATTTGGTTATGTCGGTTGTACCGAGATCAAAAATATTATCCAGCAATTTACCAAAAAATGACGAAACAGCAACAGTGGTGGAAAAAGCTGCTGTTAAAGCTGGCAGCTAGTATTATATTTTACACAAGTATTCCACTACCGTATTTAAACGGTTTGGACTTTGGGGGAGTGGCACGTCTTGCTTCCCTTGTAGGATTGATAATTGGGGGAATTTTAGGGTTTCTGGATACGGGGATGGATTATCTTGGTATGCCCGTGCTAACTCGTAGTGCTTTGGTAGTAAGTATTTGGATTGCCATTACTGGAGGATTGCATTTAGATGGGGCAATGGATACTGCTGATGGTTTAGCAGTGGGTGATCCAGATCGACGACTGGAGGTGATGGTAGATAGTGCTACAGGAGCCTTTGGGGCAATGGCTGCGATCGCCTTGGTGATACTGAAAATAACAGCTTTGACGGATATACCAGAAAACCGTTGGTTGTTGCTGATGGCTGCTTGTGGCTGGGGACGTTGGGGACAGCAGGTGGCGATCGCGCGATACCCTTACCTAAAACCAACTGGCAAAGGTGCATTTCATAAACAAGCTATTCGTTCTTACAAAGATTTGTTACCGGGATTGTTGTTGTTGTTGAGTTTGAGTGGTTTACTTGTGCTGATAGATAAACAGCAGCTATTTCTCGCACTGGCAATGATAATTGCTGGAAGTGCGATCGCCACTTTAACTGGTGCATGGTTCAACCACAAACTAGGCGGACACAGTGGAGATACTTACGGCGCAGTCGTCGAGTGGACTGAAGCCTTATTTCTCTGCGTATTGACCGCTCTGGGGAGTTAGAGTGAAAAGTGAGGAGTTAAAAATTCAAACTCCTAACTCAGCACTCAGCACTCAGCACTCAGCACTCATTTAATCGGTTGCAACTTTGTCACCTTGAGTTTAAAAGCCCCAACCCCAGTTTCCCCAAAAGAACGGACACGAATAACATAATTTCCTGTCTCTACGATGCGAGTAAATAGTAAGGAATTGCTACTACCATCAGGGCCATCATCATTTTCTGCCAGAGTCGAACCATCAGGTGCTAGTAATGTGATAATGCTGTCAAAGCTTTCAGATGACAGGTCAACTGCTAAATTATCGCCTTTCTGCAAGTTCACTGTGTAATCACGGGCAAACCCACCTTGACCTGTGGGAATGTCTTTGTCTGAGAGGCTATCGGCGAGTTCAGTGCTGTTAGATAAAGGTATTGGACTATACAATTTATTTTGAGCAAAAGCTGCACTTGTACTTATGCCTATTGCCAGCAATGTAGCAGGAATAATGATGAGTTGTTTCAAACCTGCCGCAAAAACTTTATTCATATACACTTCAAGGAATTTTTCTACAAAAATAAGGTTAATTGGTCAATTAATCCACTTTTCAGTCAAAGTTTGCCCATTAAGTCTGGATTTATCCATCTTTGACGGCAGTGGCTACTGTTACTATTCCTAAGACCACAATTCCATACTGACGAAGTGTTTGCACAGCAGACCTGGCAGTAGCACCAGTAGTATAAATGTCGTCCACTAACAGCACTGGGACACTTGGGGGACGATCGCGAAATTCTTGCCCAACAGCAAAAGCTTCGGCCAAGTTTTTTTCTCGTTTAGATACCGATAAACCAAATTGCGCTTCCGTTTCTCGCACTCTAGCTAAACCGTCTAGTTTCAATTTTAATCCAGTTATTTCGCAGAAGCTTTGTGCAATCAGTGCAGCTTGATTGTATTTACGTTGCTTTTGCTTGCTAGCGTGGAGTGGGATGGGAACCACCACAGGCTGGCTATCTCGCTTCGGTGAATTTAACAACCATGCTTCTCCTAACCATTGACCCAAAGGACGAGCTATTTGGGGCTGATTTTCGTATTTCATCGCCGCGATCGCTCGTTTCACGGGGCCACCATACTCTCCCCAGCCAAACACTGGTATGGGTTCTTTCCATAGAGAAATTGGGTCTTTACGTTGACATTTTTGCAGTTGTCTGGTGCAGTTTTGACAAAATTCTTGCGAGGTTGCACGTTGACACAAAGGGCAATGGGATTGAAGAAAAAGATTGAGTAAGCCTGTGAGATTTTTAATCCAAGTGTGCATTTTAGAATTGTCCTTTGTCAGTTGTCATTTGTCATTTGTCCTTAGCTAATGACCAATGACCAATGACCAATGACCAATGACCAACGACCAATGACTAATGACTAATGACCAATGACTAATGACTTAAAATAGACGCGATCGCACCTTGTTGTTTCTACTCCTGTTGCTGGAGTGTAGCCGTTGCTTTCATACAGCTTGACTGCTTCCACCAAAACGCTGGCGGTTTCAATCCAAATTTGTTGAAAACCACGCTCTGCGATCGCTGCTTCTAGCTGTTGTAACAAATATTTCCCTAATCCCAAACCCCTGATGCTGGGCAAAAGATACATTTTGCGGATTTCTACAGCTTTTTCACCTCGGTGGATGGGGTAGTATGCCCCAGTACCGACTAACTGGCTTTGGTGTTCAATTACCCAAAACTCTCCCCCAGTAGCTAAATAATATTCCTCTACTCGCAGCACATCTCGGTCAGCGCCCTTTGGTTCCCAACCTAGACCGTATTCCGATAATACATAACTGATGACTTCAGCGGCTCTCGTGCGATCGCTTTCCACCCAATCACGAATTAAAAAATCTTGATAATAGTTTTTCATACCATTTGCTGGGCAAGTTTACACAGAAATTTTTCTGGTTCTATATCCCAATTTACTCAGCAAATAGCTTTTATGGCAGAGTCGATTTCAGGCGGTACTCTCAAAACGTGAATTGTGCCAGTGCTGAAAACAGTCATTTTTAACAAATAAATTGGCACTACATCTATATCATCAACGCAGAGTCAGATATATTCTTGCCAGAAATTGAGTTCTTACACTTCTAATTATCCACAATTGTGAGATGTTAAGACAAGGTAACTTTTGTCAATCGGTTAATCTACTTAAATAACAACTTACGATAATGATAATCATTTAAAATTAAAGAAGAAGGGAGGAAAGCGAAGGACTTCCAACAAATAAATTACTTACCCCGCTTTATCATAGTTATAGACTTTTTTCTTTGAAATTTATGAACTGTTTTAATAACATTTGTTACAGCAACAATGGCAATTGAGGATGTAGTAGCATACGACATGATATCAGTCTCTATTACCTTCTCCAAGGGCTTAAACGCACAACTATTAGGTTAGAGGCAGCCTCCGCTTCAAGTATGGCGATCGCAATGACAAACTTAAACAAGTTAAATTACAATTTATTGATTTGTAAGACTCATATTTAATTTGTGAAATAGATGTAGGAGAACCAGTGCATTGCGAAGGTTCCCCTCATTATAGCAACTAGTATTACGTTACGCGTTTATAACGCACTTTACATATATTTAGATTTTTGAAAAAGTCAAATCTGATTGATATATATTCTCAATAAAACTAAGATTTTTTCCAACAAAAAACTAGGCTTAAATAACTAAAAACAGCCCCATATTAAGGACTCTTGGCTGATTTATTTTGAATTTTAAAATTCTAAATTTTTCATTTTTTTAGGAAAATTTGCTAAAAGTTCTCCTATTAATAAATAATCCAGTATTAAATTAATCATTACCCAAGCTTAATCAAGACCACATATTGTTTAGTCCAGTATTTTATGTAACCAAAAAGTTCCTGATGACATTTTCAAGACGTAAATTCTTTGCAGTAGCAGGCGCAACTGCTGCTGGAACTTTAGCTATATCTCCATTAGAAGGTCTTTTGGCGAAAAAAGCCTTTGGTCAAATTGGCACAGGATATGGGCCACTTTTACCAGATCCCAATGGCTTATTAGACTTACCAGAAGGATTTCAATATCGAATTTTAGCTCGCACGAACGATATCATGGCCGATGGCAACCCAGTGCCTGGTGCTCATGATGGCATGGCAGCCTTCGAAGGGCCCGGAAACACGACTATCCTGATTTGCAACCACGAGTTGAGCAACAATTCTGCTACACAAGTAATAGTGCCGAATCGCTACGATCCGATTTGCAGAGGTGGCACTACAACCCTGGTTATCGGCCCCAATCGCAAGCTAATCAAACAGTTTGCTTCTCTCGGTGGAACTATTCGTAACTGTGCTGGTGGCCCAACTCCTTGGGGTTCATGGATTAGCTGTGAAGAGGATGTAAGTGTACCGGGTAGCGGACGCACGCAGTTCCACGGTTATAACTTTGAGGTTCCAGCTAGCGCCACCGAGCCTGTAACGCCAGTGCCTCTCATTGCTATGGGAAGGTTTAATCACGAAGCTGTAGCTGTAGACCCTAAAACTGGATATGTCTATGAGACTGAAGATAGAGGAGATAGCCTCTTCTATCGTTTTATCCCCAATGTGCCTGGCAAGTTAGCAGAAGGTGGCAGACTCCAAGCTCTAAGAATTATAGGTAGAAATGGGGTTAACACCACTACAGGTTTCACAGTAGGACAGAAATGGGATGTAGATTGGGTAGACATTCTTAACCCTAACCCAACTTCAGATACTGTTCGAGTGGAAGGCCGTAGCTTAGGTGCAGCCCGGTTTAATCGTGGGGAAGGCATTTGGTATGATGGCAAGGGTGCATTTTACTTCGTTGCTACCAGTGGTGGCCCTGTAAACGGTGGTCAAGTATGGCGCTACATTCCTGGTGAAGAGAAAATTGATCTGTTTGTAGAGTCTCAATCTAGAAATGAACTCGATATGCCCGATAATCTAGTTGTGGCACCTTTTGGCGATCTCATTCTCTGCGAAGATGGTTCTGGTGAGCAGTTCTTAAGAGGTGTAACACCCCAAGGAGAACTCTATAATTTTGCACGTAACGCCTTGAATACTAGCGAACTTTGTGGGGCCTGCTTCTCTCCTAATGGTCTGACTATGTTTGTTAATATCCAAACCCCTGGGATCATTTTTGCAATCTGGGGCCCTTGGAAGAGTAGGAGATAATAGATTTTCCGAGCCATTCTCCCCGTAATGAGTAAGGGTAATTTTTAGGGAAAAAGCGATCGCCTGATCTCGAAGTAGCAAATGGCGATCGCTTTCAACTAAGACCTACTCTTAATTCATAACTATTTTGTACAATGCCCGTAATACGGGAATATGCAAATTATCTTCAGTGATAGCTTTACGGAAGTAAGTCTCAGTCCTTGCGTTTCCAAAATCACTGCTTTAGGAATACTAGCAAGAAGCAAACTCACATTAAGCTTTTGCTGTAGCAACAGTTGGCAAACTTACTTTTAACCGCTTAAACATTGCTTCTCTTGCTTGTATAGCTAAACTATCATCTAAAGGCGACAGCGCGATCGCTTCCTCATACTTTAGCCGTAGCGCTGTTTGAATTAACCAATCGGCGACAAAAGGATTTTTCGGTAATAAAGGGCCGTGAGAATAAGTAGCGATGGCATTCTGATAAAATGCTCCTTCTGTCCCATCTTCACCATTATTTCCCAAACCATATACCACTCGCCCCAAAGCTTCCACTTTTCCCAGTTTGGTACGTCCACCGTGATTTTCAAAGCCTACCAAATATGGTGTGCTACCCGTCATCTCTTTTAAATCTCGCGCTAGACGTGAAGCTGTAACTTCAATTACTAAGTTACCAATACAGCGCTTAGTATTTTCACCAGGATGCACGGAAACTAAATCGAGTATTCCCAAACCATCAATCCGTTGTCCTAAGCCTGGTTCATAATAATGTCCCAGCAGTTGGGGGGAACCGCAAGTAAATACTCCCGGTGTTCCATTTTCGATTTTTTCGCGCATAGCGTCAGCTTTTGCACCTTGCAAATCCCGCATGACAATTTCTTGCTGACGGTCTTGTGCGCCACCACCAACGATGACATCTACAGTTTTAATATCTGCGGCTGTGGAATTTTGATCTAGGGGTAACACTTTAACATCGTATCCCCGCCACTGAGCGCGACGTTCTATAGTAATTACATTACCGCGATCGCCATAAGTACTCATCAGCGTCGGATAAAGCCAGCCTATTGTTAATTCTAGTTGTTGAGAACTCATAAAATTTGGGGAATGGGGAATGGGGAATAGGGAATGGGGAATTGGAAATGGGGAATGGGGAATGGGGAATGGGGAATGGGGAATGGGGAAGAATAACCAATGCCCAATGCCCAATGACAAATGACAAATGACCAATGACAAATTAAAGGATTTTACGACCAGTCAGAACTTCTCGCACTTCTAACATGGCTGAGTAAGTGGGCAGAATGTGTAAAGTTTCATTCTCTGGTGTATGCTCTAATGCAGTAGCGATCGCTTGTTTCAAATCTTCTTCGACAATCAAATTTAACTTACTCTCACTAGACTTTTCGCTGTAACGTAGACGTAGTGCCATATCATAAACGCGATCGCCACTCACTACTAAAGTCCCACCGCGTTCGACTAATTTCTCTGTATCCACGTCCCAAATCCAGGATACATCAGTACCATCGGGCGTGCGATCGTTCAATACCAGCAGTGTGGTTTTATCTGTGCTTTGAGTAACTACGCGAATAGTTTCATTCGTTCCTACAGGATTTTTTGATAACAATATCCGCACGCGTTTACCGTCAATTACTAAATCTTCAGCCCGACCAAAGGCAGCTTGGAAGGTGTTAATAGTATCTCTGATTGTTACTTCATCAACTCCCAACTCAATAGCCGCAGTAGCAGCCGCCAAAGTATTATATTTGTTGTATAAACCAACCAGAATTTGCGACCATTCACTACTTTCTAGAGTCGGTTTACTTTTAGTAAAACCACACTTGGGACAAGTAAAATCTCCCAAATGAGACAAATAAACACCCTTATAATCTAGAGAATGTCCACATTTGGGACAATATATAGAATCAACCGCGTGAGGAATTGCTTCTAGATAATGTTCTGGTTCATTCAAGCCAAAGAATAACACCCGTTGGGGTAACTGCTGACCGAGGTTAGACAAAGTTGGGTCATCAGCATTGGGAATTACCACCGTTTCTGTTGGTAGGGTAGAAATAACTTTTGTCCAACGCTTACTAATTGTGTCTACTTCGCCGTACCTATCGAGTTGGTCACGGAACAAGTTTAAACAAAGAATGATTCGCGGCTGGAGTGGCGCTAAGACTCTTGGTACAATATTTTCATCAACTTCCAAAATGGCGTAATCAGTATTTAGCGTACCTAGTAAGTTGGTGCTTTCTAACAGCGCCGTCATCAAGCCATTTTCCAGATTTGCACCTGTAGAATTATGAGTGACGCGAAAACCCTTGCGTTCTAGTATTGTGCATAAAAGCAGCGCTGTAGTGGTTTTGCCATTAGTACCAGCAATTAAAATCACCCCGTTTTTAACTTGCTGACTCAATAATTGTAAAAGTCGGGGTTCAATGCGACGAGCAATTGCGCCTGGTAATACACTAGCAGCACCCAGATGGAGCGATCGCACCATAAACGTCACACTTTTTGCTACTGACACCGCGAAACCTAATCGCAATCTATCTATGAATTGTATTTTCTTTCCCATATCTGTACCCTAGTCTTCTGGCGGTTGCTAATTGATAGTCTTTAAGTTACAAATTTAATCTTGTGAGTTTAGCGAATCCTGGGTGAAAAAGCCAGTCATACCAATTTTGAATTTTCGATTTTGGATTGTTGAGCCTTATAGTTGCACTACTTTACCTCTGTTTTGACTTTTGCGTAGCAGTACCAGCCACTTGCGAGAGATAATCTCAGTAAGCGTTATCTTAAAAAAATAGTGCGTGGGCGTAATTACATATCCAGCCCTGTTTGCTGAATTCAGCACAAAATCACGACAAGTAGTAGCTTGCAAGGTTCCTTTTGATGAATAGCACAAAGTTTCTTTTTTTACATAAACAAATTACTGGCTGGCAAAGGTGGTTGTCCAAATGCCTGTTGTTGCTTGCAAGTCTTTTCATTATAAGTATGCAACCTGCGTATGCTGGTCTTGATAATGATTTATATGATGGCAACATTTTTGTCGTTTATGCTGGCAATGGTTCATTAGTTCCACCGAGACAGTCACTCGCACAGACTTTAGCGGAGCATAAACCCATATTTTTGGCTTTTTATTTAGATGACAGCAGCGATTCCAAAAGATATGCGATTTCCATTTCACGGGTACAGGAATTCTATGGTCGGGTAGCAGAAATTATGCCGATTAATGTAGATACTATCCCACTCAAACAAACTTACGATCCTACAGAACCAGGATATTACTATTCTGGGGGTGTTCCTCAAGTCGTAGTATTTAATAAATCAGGTGAAGTAGTTTTGAATAAAAAGGGTCAAGTACCTTTTGAAGAAATAGACGATGAATTTCGCAAAATCTTTGATTTATTACCACGCACCGAAACAGCACAGCTAAAGCGACGAGCCTTCAATGAGTTCAGTAGTGAGTTAGCTAGATAACTTATGGGGTAGACCAAATTGGTCTGCCCTAATTTTTAGTGATATCTGTTACTACATTTCTGCCGATGCCAAAGCATAATATTGAAATATCTGTGTTAACAGATTAAAAAGTTAATCTATAGTCTATAAGTCCGCAAAAACTGACTAATGACTAATGACTAATGACCAATGACTAACTAGAGTGTATTCTGATGTCACAGGTTTACACCACCCAGGAACTAATTCAAATTTTGGCAGCCGAACGCCAAGCTTGCCTCAAAGGAAAACGTCTAAAATTAGAAATGACGGTCTCTGGCAATCCTGTAATTGACCAGTTTATCAGCACTGATGGGCTGCAACAGTTCACTGCTTATCAAGATTTCAAAACTGCAATTCACGAATATCAGAAAGAAAATCGAGTTTCCGGTATTATCTGGCGGGAATTGACAGTTAAAGGAAAAAAGTTGCACTATCCCGAAATAGATACTGAGTTAATTGCCCTCAATTGCGACTTAGAGATATTAAAAGCTGCTAAAAATTCCATCGTAGAATTTTGGTATGAAGTCTCTATAGGGATGGATTTATACTTGAGTTTTAATAATAGTAAACAATACCAACAAATTGCCACATCTGATTTAGAAATAATTGTTCAAAGAACAGAATGGGCAAGTTTGTGCAAGTGGGAAAATTCTAGCTTTTTGGAAATGATTTTGCAGCTAGGATGGGGTAAACCAGAAGAAGCTTATTATAAACGAGGAAGACCGCGATCGGGTAGTGAATATATTCATGCAGTCAATCCCGGAAATCGCCCCATTGGTTGATTAATGTGTTGGGTAGGAATGCTGAAAATCACGAAAAATTTGGTGGCGATCGCCACTTGCCCGCGGAAGGGAGCGAGGGCTTCTCCCACAAGCTCTTTGTTGGTGAACGGGCCATAGACCTCAGCGGTGTCAAAAAATGTAACGCCGCGATCGACGGCAGCCCGAAGCAGGGCGGTCGTCTCCTGCATGTCTTTAGGCGGGCCGGAAAAGCTCATGCCCATATGTTGCACTAGCTGCGGCATAAGCTTTCGTGTTGGACATGAATGGATGCTCCTAGTTGTTTACATTCCTGTGGCTCTTGCCAGTTGTTCGCTTAGGATCGTGGATCAAATAACCTGTAATTCTGTAGGGTGCGTTAGGAAACGCCGTCACCTACCTTATTTAAGATCCTTACTTGCTAAGATGCTGAATGAAGAAGGACTGAAGTTTGTCCCAGGGGATGAGGTTCACCCGGTCGTAAAGATCGACGTGCCCGGACTCCGGAACAATATAAAGTTCCTTTGGTTCGGCTGCACGCTTATAAGCATCTTCACTAAACTCTCTGGAGTGTGCATCTGCCCCCGTGATTAACAGCATGGGACGAGGCGAAATCGTCTCGATGTCGTTGAACGGGTAGAAGTTCATGAATTTGACGTTGCTGGTAAGCGTCGGGTGCGTTGTCAGGTTCGGTGACGAACCTTTGGGGGTGTATTCGCCCCTGGGAGTGCGGTAGAAGTCGTAAAACTCACGCTCAATGGCGGTGGAGTTCTCGTTGAGTTCATGCACCGTCCCGCCAGTGTATTTGGTCTCGCCACCCGTGAACTCCACATAGCGCTGTTCAGCCGCCTCCGCGATCGCTTTCTTTCTCTGTTCGAGGGTCGTAGAATGCCTAAGCCCGTTACGGCTGGCCGCACCCATATCGTACATGCTTACCGTCGCAATGGCCTTCATGCGCGGGTCGATCTTGGCGGCGCTGATGACGAAGCTGCCGCTGCCACAAATCCCAAGAACGCCAATCCGGTTCCTGTCAATGAATGGCCGAGTACCCAGAAAATCCACCGCAGCACTGAAATCCTCAGCATAAATATCTGGCGCAACAACGTTGCGGGGCAGCCCCTCACTCTCGCCCCAGAAGGACAAATCAAGGGACAAGGTGACGAATCCCTGTTCAGCCAGTTTTTGGGCGTACAGATTCGAGCTTTGTTCTTTGACTGCACCCATTGGGTGCCCAACGATGATTGCGGGATTCTTGGCGCTCTGATTCAAGGTTTTGGGAATGAAGAGAGTCCCAGCAACTTGCATGTTGTATTGGTTTTTGAACGTAACTTTCTGCATAGTCACCTTGTCACTCTTATAGAAGTTGTCTGCCCCCTCGACCACAGTGGAGTTCTGGGCGGGTGCTTGGGAGATATTATGCGAGGTGCGCGTTTTGTCGAGCGCAACTGCCGCCGTCGTCGCGCTGATTGCACTAATCAAGAGGGGTAGTATAACCAGGTGTTTCATTGAGTTCTCCAAATGTGTGGATTGGTTAGCTTTGGTTCGACGCGTCTGCCTTTGACGAACAATCACTGCACCGTTTGACCGCCATCGACGACCAAGGTGTGTCCGATGATGAAGGCAGCTGCGTCTGAACACAGCCAGACAACGGCATTGGCAATCTCTTCGGGCTGACCCATCCGCCCGATCGGCTCCTCCGAGATTACCTGCTTGCGTCCTTCAGCAGTGCCACCAGTGAAGCGATCCATCATCGGTGTGTCAATGTAACCGGGGGCAACGGCGTTGACGCGGATGTTCTGCGAGGCGTAGTCGAGAGCCGCCGACTTGGTGAGTCCGATCACGGCGTGTTTTGCGGCGGTGTATGCGGCTCCGCCCTTGATGCCTATGACCCCAGCACCCGATGATGTGTTCACGATCGCGCCGCCCCCTTGCTTGAGTAGCAGCGGAATTTCATACTTCATGCACAGAAAAACGCCGCGCAGGTCGATGTCTACGATCCGATCCCACTCTTCCTCTTCGATTTGGGCTGTTGCTGTATTTTTCTGCTCCACACCGGCGTTATTAAAAGCAAAGTCCAACCGCCCGAAGGTTTCGATAGTCTTGGAAAGAGCCGCCTTCACGTCTTCGGCTTGCGTTACGTTGCACTTGATGGCGATCGCTCGTCCGCCGAGTTCTTCGATCATGTATGCCGTTTCTTGATTGCCCTGTTCTGAAACGTCGGCGACCACTACATTAGCGCCCTCACGGGCAAATGCCAGCGCCGTAGCTCGACCAATGCCGTTCGCTGCTCCGGTTATAAACGCAACTTTTCCTGTGTACTTTCCATTCTCGTTCGTTGTCATGATTTTTTCCTTTAATTCTTTACTTAACAAGGTCTTAAAACCACCAGATGCGGAGATCAGTTGGGATAAGCTAATCGGCATTTAAGCTGCATAATATAAATGCAGAGTCGATTGAAAAAAGTATGCCACCACCAGCCAAAAACTTTTTAATTTTAGAACAAGTTACTCAGCTACAGCAGGCTCTTAAGGAGAGCGAACTACCGCACGTAAGGGAAAGAATTTTAATTATTCTGCTCCAAAACGATGGCAAAACACAACAAGAAATTTCTAGATTTCTAGGTTGTTCGCCCAGAACTGTTGCTTATTGGTGTATGCATGGAGATCCAGATAACCTAGAAAGTTTACATAATAAACGAGAGTATGAGCATAACCGAAAAGCCACGCCTGAATATATTGAACTGTTATTAAAAACAGTTGATAGAGAACCATCAGATTTGGGTTATGAATTTGGTCGATGGACAGCAGAAAGATTAGCAACATATTTAACAGAACAAACAGGAGTTGATTTAAGTAGTTCTCAAGTTAGGAGGATATTAAAGCGAAAAAAGTATAGTTATATTTGGGCTAAGTATGATTTAGAAGATAAACAAGATCCTCTAATTAGAGCAGAATTCCAAGAGAAGCTTGCCCAATATTTGACAATAGCAAGAGAGCAACCAGAGCGTATGCAGGTATGGAAATGGGCGTGAGAGCGGTTTCAGTTTACGTGTAATTCGCCGTAAAAATTGGGGTAAGCGAGGAAAACGCAAAAATCTTACAGGGCAACGTCGGCGTGGTCGGGTCAATGTTATGGGAGGAATCCGAGAAGGAGATCGGAAACGGGTATGTTTTTTTATTAAAAAAGGTGAGGGAGATATCTTTTATGAGCAATTACAGCAACTAAATAAATTAATTAAAGAAGAGTGGATAAGCTCTGGATTCAGCAACGATGATTTTCAGAATATTGGCCCCAAGATTATTTTAATTTTAGATAATGCTAGTTTCCATAAACGTAAGGACATTCTCGTTAAAATCGCCCAGGAACTCCCTAATTTCGTATTAGAGTTTTTGCCTGCATATAGTCCTGATTACAACATCATCGAATTAGTCTGGTATTCATGTAAGGAATACATTGCTCATCGTCTATTTCAATCAGTAGATGAGTTAAAGTCTTTACTCGATAAAGCTTTGCTGCATCTAATACCAATTCAATTAATGATTGCAACACATCCTTGGGTAAAGACGCGATGAATCGCGTCTCTACAAATAGTCTATTTGTCGCATTCTTTTTTCAAATTGGTATTACTACGAACTTGTTGAAAAACATATCGACT
>NZ_JAWJTF010000337.1:0-2103 GCF_048836525.1 Nostoc sp. CALU 546 | reverse complement strand
TTGGCGGATGCTTATATCCGTGTCGTTGGAACTCCGCAGGGTGTGGTAAATCAGTTTCGCCCTCCCCGCCAAGATGCAGAATATTTAAATGTCGTCAGACTCCTATTTGTCGCTGAATCAGAAATTTTAGAAACTTTTGGTAAGCATCCACAAATTCCCCAATTGCTAGCTTTTTTTGAAGAAAATCGACAATTTTCTTTAGTCCAAGAATTTGTTCGAGGGCACGCTATGGATAAAGAGCTATCCTCTGGGAAGCAACTCAAACAAGCTGAAGTTGTGGAGATGCTCAAAGAAGTTTTAAACGTACTTGTTTTTGTTCACAGTTATGGCGTCATCCATCGAGATATTAAACCTAGCAACTTGATTAGACGAGAATCAGATGGGCATATTGTTTTAATTGACTTTGGTGCTGTTAAGCAAATTCAGCCTCAGCAGCAAGAAGCTCAGACCATTTCAATTGGCACTCCTAATTATGCACCTTCTGAACAAATGAGTGGATTGCCAAAACTCAACAGCGATATTTATGCGTTGGGAATTATGGGGATACAAGGTTTAACTGGGGTAGAACCAAGAGAATTTCGTAGAGACACAAACACTGGTGAAATAATTATTTCAAAAGAATCTGATGGGAATCAACAGGTTTGGCAACATTGGCGCGAACTAACTGAGGCTACAAATGCGTTAGTTATTATTTTAAATAGAATGGTACATTTTGACTTCACTCAACGATATCAGTCAGCCACAGAGGTGCTTAAAAATCTCGAAAGTCTTTAGTACTTTTTTATCAACGCTAAATTGCTTAGAAAAAAGCCTGGTCACTCGCATGACCAAGCTCTTAACTATTTCAATCAATCATTGGAGGTAAATTAGTCTGAGCGCAAACCATTAGTTAGCAGGTTATTCTAAATTAACCTTGACAACTTTGTTCTTTTCTTGCTCAGTTTTAGGCAGTGTCAGATTCAAGATGCCGTCTTTATAATCTGCCGTAACGTTAGTATTTTGAATTCGAGTCGATAGAGGAATTACGCGTTGAAATTTGCCGTAATGAAACTCACTTCTGGTAACACCTTTTTCATCAGTTTTAGTTTCTGATTTCCTCTCACCGCTAACGTAAACAGCATCTTCCGTGACTTGCACATCCAGGTCTTTCGCTTACGCAAAATTAAGGACAGCGATCATACCAATTCACAATTCGCTTTTTCGCCCATTCGCAATTAAAAAAATTAGATGCAGGAAAGCTTTCAGGGGTTAAATCTGTATCATATTTTTCGTGAATGGTATCACCTATTGTGACAGTCCTGGGTACGGAAGGGGAATATAAAGCTTGTATGAACTTGATTCTTGCTGATGTGAGATTGTTCTCTATTTATATTTATAGAATTTACTTATGTATTTTTAGTAAAAACTAATATCACATAATGAGCCATAACACAAAAAGAAAATGTGTTTTCGTCAATAAACACAGAGAATTTCATAGTATATGGAATTTATAATCAGTAAAAAAAATATTCGCAAACGAATAATAAAGTTAATTTAATGTAAATTTGATCATTTATCAAATTAGATAAAAAGTTATATCTTCAAGATTTGGTGAAGCAGGTTATGTGATCTTACTGAAGAAAGAGATAATTCAAGAGTGAATAAACCTACATCGGGATAAGATCGTGTTTAATTTTCCTCCCTGATAGAAAAATGAATCAATTTCCTGTAGCTGCAACTAAAAGCTTAGAAATAAATGCCTCACGGCAATTCACACCTTGGCTGTTAGAGCAGAATCTCAGTCTAGCTTTCAGCACCTATCAAGCAGGTAAATTATTTTTCGTTGGCTTGCAACCAAACGGCAAACTCTCAGTCTTCGAGCGCACCTTTGAGCGCTGCATGGGTTTGTACGCCTGTGGGAGGAGTTTGTATATGAGTACGCTTTATCAACTGTGGCGCTTCGAGAACATACTACAGCCGGGACAAGTTCACGACAACTACGATGCTGTTTATTTGCCCCAGATGAGTTGTGTAACAGGCGACTTAGATATTCACGATATTGCTCTGAGTAATTCCCCACTCCCAAACGGCAAAATTGCCAGTGGTGGTTTAAATGAATCAGAG
>NZ_JAWJTF010000116.1:0-30235 GCF_048836525.1 Nostoc sp. CALU 546 | reverse complement strand
TGAGCAATGCTGTGCCCCTACGATAGATGTGGTTCAAATACATGAAAACTGCTGTAAGGGACTTGCAATTAAATAATGTACCGATATACCAATCAGGTTTTACCGTTTTATGATGGATTTAGGGTTTTCAACTGGTACTTTATTTTGGCGCGAGTCCCTAAATGTAAATTCAGGGCGCAGAACCATCAAACGCACTCTTGTAAGCATCAGCAGTTTCTATCCCAAAACCTCCAGCTTCGACATGACGAACTAGCGATTGAATGATGGGTGTAGCAATACTAATACCAAATAAAGCATTGAAACCTGCGACAACAACTGGTGCCGACAAAATGACTGTAAATTCTGGAAATAAAGCTAACACAGCCACCAAAACCAAAAAAACAATTGGTGTTGCAATACCTGCTGCCTTTGCTGCTTCCAAAACTAGATTTTTATACTCTTCAACAGTAATATCACCCCGATAAAGATCCAAAGAGTAGGAAATTGCCGTTACTATAACCTGGGTGAGAATAGCTGTTCCTGTTGCAGTAATGCCAAGTTTGGCGATTGTTCCAGAATTGCTGACAATAGAATCTACCGCATTATAAACCCGAATATAAAACTGTTCGCCAACGGTCATTACTTTGGCACCTCGGCGGAGATTGTCAACACCTACTTCCCAAAGGATATTATCAGCAGCATTCGATCCACCTTTAGAACGTGGATTGATGTGGCTACCATGCTTATCTCTAAGAAATTGACGAATTGTATATTCTTTACCTCCAAACTTTGATGTACCAGGAATTTTATCAAAAAGCTTCATGACATCTGCATCAGAGCGAGGTAAGTCTCCCACGCGAACACCAGCACGATATCTCAGCCTATTTGCAATCTTGGGCATCTCTTGGGCTAATTCCGCAGCTGTCTTTGGTAAATTTTGCAAAGCATCAGCCATAACCATACTAGATGCGGCAACTCCAACAGCATTTTGTTGAAATGTTTTACTAACATTTTGAACAGTTTGAAAACCTGACTGTGCTGCGATGGTTGACAAATTTTGTAAATCATTAACTGCATTGATACTTGAAGTAGTCATCTCACTAGTAGCGTTCTTGATTCCATCAACTACCTCATCCATCCCATTTACTACATTGTTGGCTGCTTCTTGAGCTTTATCTCTAACCGTATCTGCCAACTTCTGTGCTTGATTAATAAAATCCATGTTTTAATAACCTTTCATTTATACTGTGGAGTGTTTGCTCCAGTTTCTCTTTCTAAAACGAATAACCACCTCAGCATTCATGACCAATTTACTTCAAAAATTGTTAAAGAGATAGTGATCAATTTATATCGTTTGTGTATGCTAACTTTATAAACTGAACTATTCGACTATAGGAATCCTACTAAATGAGTTGTGGCATTGGGAAGTAGATGGCGGTATCAGGTAGTCCAAAAGACTAAAGGATTTCTCTCTTACGGCACTAAAAAAGGTGACTCGGAAAATACATGAGTAGTACAAAACAATACTTCCGACATAGGGACTAATCAGCCATAACTAGATTTTGGATAGATACACTCACATACCTTATTTTCTTAAGATCATCTCAAGAATAAATGATTAGGAATGTAGTCATGGCTGAACAACAAAAACCAAAATCTAATAATCAAGAAGCTACACCTACTGCTTCTGGTGGCTACCAAACGCCCATAGATGAAAGTATTCGCAAAACTGGCGATGCTGAAAAGAGTGATGCTAAATCCACTGCTACTCCAGAAGCACCAGGAGAAGATTCTGTAGCAGGTAGCCCCAATCAGGGAACTGAGTCACGTTAATCAGTTTGAACTTTCCCAAATGTTAACAAGAAAGTTGTAACTCTAATACAGTAAAAAACGAGTGGATACATGGTGTAAGAACCACAATTATCCACTCATTTTTTTGTGTCAAAAACTGCATCATCCCTACATAGGTGCGTTAGCGTAGCTTACTACAGGTTTCGCAATCCGAAACCCCAATACATCCATCAGCATAAACATAATAATCAAATCTACGTAACAACACTGTACTTTTTATACGTAATACTGCTTGGCAATCCATTGATTTGGTTGGGCAAGAACGTTTAGATCAATCAACTCAAATAGCGATCGCAGATCGGAGCATAGATATCCGCGAACAACTCCAGGCAATGGACGATGAAGAAAAAACTTTATTGCAACAGCAGATAGCATTAACAGATGGTCTTTTTCGCCAAATCGCGATTATAGTTGGTTTGGGGTATGCTTCAAGAAGCTATTCGTCTGGAACAGCAAGCTGCAAAAAAATCGTCGAGCGGCATGGTGGTCGCATCTGGGCTGAGTCAGAACCGGGCATAGGAACAGTATTTTATCTTACCCTCAACGCAAATTAAGGTATCTTTAGTATATATACTTTGCACCTGCTTAATAACATTCTGATAACTGCATGATTCATCATCAGGCATTGCGACCCATTGAAGTTTTGCTAGTTGAAGACTCTTCTAGTGATGCTAACCTAACCATCAAAGGCTTTTTAAATGCTCAAATCCCTAATAACTTGCATTGGGTTGAGGATGGTGAAAGTGCGATCAATAGAATTAAGCTCTGTCTAACAAATAGCAAATCAGGTGATTATCTAACAAATTGATATAACCCTGCACTATGGAAAAGCTCACAATTCACATTCTATTAGTAGAAGATAGTGCCAGTGATGCTCATCTGCTACGCCGGATATTTTTACATGCAGATCAAGAACAATGGCAGATGTTACATGTTGAACGCCTATCTGAGGCAATAGATGTTAGCAGGGAAAACTCCGCGTCCACCCTTAAGAATTCTCAGATAACGAGTCGAAGGCAACGAAGATTCGACCTAGTTTTGTTAGACCTCAGCCTCCCAGACTCTATTGGACTGGACACATTGAAAGAATTTCGGGCAGCAGTACCAGATATCCCAGTTGTGGTATTAACAGGCCTTGATGATGAAGATTTAGCACTACAAGCATTGGCAGAAGGCGCACAAGACTATCTAGTTAAAGATCAAATGACTATACAAAGGTTAGTGCGTGCCATTCGTTATGCCATTGAAAGAAGCGAAATTCTCAACCAACTACGGGAGAGTGAAGAACGCACCCGTCAAGCGCTGGCAAAGGAACAGGAACTCAACGAATTAAAGTCGAACTTTGTAGCAATGGTTTCCCACGAGTTTCGCACCCCTATGACTACGATTCGGACGGCTGTGGATATCCTTGAATACAACAGTGATAAACTAACTGATGGTCGCAAAACTAAATATTTTGATCGAATACAAAATGCTATTAATCAGATGCTTCATCTTTTGGATGAAATATTATTCTTGAGTAAAACGGAAGCAGCCAAACTTGAATACAAACCTACACTTTTAAATTTAGAAAATTTCTGTAGCGAACTCACAGATATTCTTCAAATTAATGCAGGTAGTCATCACAGCATTAAATTTACTTTTCAAGGGGAATCTACCCAAGCTCAAATGGATGAGGACTTACTAAATTGTATCTTAACCAATTTGATTTCTAATGCCATCAAATATTCCCCTCCGAATAGTACTATTTGGTTTGATTTGATTTGCAAAGATCGCCTTGCAACTTTCCAGATCAAAGATCAGGGGATGGGTATTCCTCTCAAAGACCAAAGCCATCTATTTAAAACCTTCTATCGCGCTAGTAATGTAGGTGTAATTCAAGGAACAGGATTAGGACTTACTATAGTGAAAAAATGTGTAGAACTACATAGCGGTCATATTCAATTAGAAAGTGAGCAGGGTATTGGGACAACAGTAATTGTGACTCTGCCACTACAATGATTAGGCAAATAAGAGTTGGGCATTGAGCAAAACAGTTCCGAGTTCTGAGTAAAAAAGTGAGATTCCTCACTCAGCACTCAGCACTCATGACTCAGCACTCTTGAGGGGCATTGGTTATTAATTACTCTCCTCTGCTTCCCCTGCTCCCCCTGCTCCCCCTGCTCTCTCACATCCCTCACTCCCCCGCCTATTTTGCTACTTGAGGGTTTGGCGTTGGACAAGTTTTATTAGCAAAATCACATTGATAAATGTAGGTTTCTTGCCAACTCAAGGGAATTTCTAATAAGTCTCGTGTCCCTGTCATACCTTGTCCAATAAATAGCAATAAAGCAATACAGTTTAAAATGGTATGTATGGTACGCCAGCGATTGGATTTATCTTGATAAATATCTTGAACAATCGCTAATGAAAAAATCATCAGCAGTGCTGCGGTAATACCAATATAATAATGTGACCAGTACCACTCATTAGTGCGACGATATACTCCATCTTGGCAGCCTAAAATTACTAAACCTGCACCAGTTAAAGTTGCAAAAATTGCCCGCCACACCCGCTGCTTTGCCCGAAACAGGAATACTAAAGAGGCGATGGTTGCAGCAAATATTAACAGTATAAAAACAACTTGAAAAGGTGTTTGATTCCACAATTGATTTTTGAGAATATTTTTGCCAATAGGATAGCTTAATCCGATTAAAGTTAATCCAACAACTGCACTTGTTAGCCATTCGCCTAACTGCTTATGTTCTGTACCCACCACTGGTGGAATTTTGCTCTTACTCCCGGCTAGAGTTTGTAGTCTGCGTTGGCGTGTTTGCCAAGCAAAATTAACTACTGTACCGATGAGTGGAAACACGAATATGATTGCGATCGCTGGATGTACAAGACCAAGAAAATCTGTTAATTGCATACAACACCTTTCAATGAATCATTGAATTCATCTCAAAGGACAATTTAAGACATCGTACCATCACTTAAATTAATTTCAGATAAGAATCTGTTTAATATTTATCTTTTTTATTTTTAACTGATTTTAATCAATCAAATATTTGAATATCTTATAAAAGACTAGAACTTTAGTCAAGAATAATTTATGTATTCTTAAATACATGGCAATATTTTTTAATATAAAGTATTATTGTAAATATTTTGTTACATTTTTTTAAATACGTCACAAAAATCGGGTGAAATGCTTTTTTTGCAGAATAGTTTTAGGTGAAAAAGGGCGAAATGTCAGGATCAAAGTTTAGCTACAAACCACCTCAAAATACTGTTTCCAAGAGAGTTATTCGATTCCACACAGCAACGCTAATTTTATTAGGCGTTTTTTTCTTATCTGGCATCATCGTAGTAGGATGGTTTGCTGGTGAAGATAAAATTAGTGGAATTTTTGCTCAAATCAATTACTGGCAAATGCACCCACCAATGTGGTTAGAAGCGCCAAGAATAGATAGTAAATATCTACTACTACCCACTGTCGGATTATTGCTAACTGTGTTTGTGGTGATGAAAATCTCCCCACAACCCCGGATTTGGTCGCAACGCTTAATAGTGGGAATTTTAATCATTTTAACTTTGCGGTATATTCTGTGGCGATCGCTATCCACCTTAAATTTAGTAGATCCGTTGAATGGAGTATTTAGCCTGGGGTTATATTTTGCAGAGATATTAATGCTACTCAATACTACTATACAGCTATTGTTCATGTTGAATATCAAAGAACGTCACCGCGAAGCAGACGTGAAATCACTAGCTGTAATTAGTGGTAGCTTTGTACTATCTGTTGATATTTTAATACCAACCTATAACGAACCAGTTTTTATCTTACGGCGGACAATTATGGGTTGTCAAGCGCTAGATTACGCAAATAAAACAATCTATCTTTTGGATGATACCAATCGTTCAGAAATGAGAGAATTGGCAGAAGAATTAGGTTGTAACTATATGACGCGACCTGATAACAGTTATGCGAAAGCTGGTAACTTGAATCATGCGATCGCTAAAACCAATGGAGAATTAATTGTAGTTTTTGATGCTGATTTTGTCCCCACAAGTAACTTTCTCATCCGCACTATTGGCTTTTTTCAAGATGAAAAAGTTGCCCTTGTACAAACGCCTCAAAGCTTTTATAATGCTGATCCTATAGCCCGTAATTTAGGCTTAGAGAATGTTCTCACCCATGAAGCAGAAGTATTTCATCGTCAAATTCAAACAAGTCGTGATTCTTCAGGTAGTGCGATTTGTGCTGGTACATCCTTTGTCGTTCGCAGAAGTGCTTTAGATCAGATTGGAGGTTTTGTAACTGAGTCTTTGAGTGAAGATTATTTTACCGGAATTCGCTTAACTGCTCAAGGATATCGTTTGATTTATTTAAATGAAAAATTAAGTGCTGGTTTAGCAGCAGAAAATATTGTCGGCTATGCAACCCAAAGATTAAGGTGGGGACAAGGTACACTCCAAGCGCTATTTATTAAATCTAATCCTTTAAAAATTTCTGGGCTAACCCTCATGCAAAGGTTAGCTTCTTTAGCTGGATTGCTATATTGGTTTGGTAATATTTCGCGTGTTTATTTTTTACTTATCCCATTAGCATATTCATTTTTCGCTGTGATTCCTATCCGTTCAACAGGAGCAGAATTGTTATTTTTTTTATTACCTTACTATTCAGTAAACTTAGCAACATTTTCTTGGCTAAATTATCGTTCTTGTTCAGCTTTGCTATCAGATATTTATTCACTAATAATATGTTTTCCTTTAGCAGTAAATACTATTCAAGTGATGATTAATCCTTTTGCAAAAGGATTTCAAGTTACACCCAAGGGTATGGTTAAGAATCGCTATATTTTCAATTGGAATTTAGCCCTACCGTTGATAATTTTGTTTATCGCTACTGCCGTTAGCTTATGGCTAAATCTGGATATTGCATCCGAAACTACACAACATAATACAGGTATAAATTTAGGTTGGATATGGAGTGTTTATAACTTAATAATGATTGGTATTACCCTATTAATTTTACTAGATGCGCCGAAAGCAGATATGTATGAATGGTTTGACTTGCGGCGAATAGTGCAGCTAAGAGTTGGCGATCAAAATTTGTGGGGTGTGACTACAATGATTTCTGAAGCAGGTGTTGAAATTGCTCTAAATCAAAAGTTACCTGCCTATTTATTTACTAATCAGCCAATAGATATAGAAATTGTAGAAGAGAGTTTAAAGTTGACTGGTGAGGTTGTTAGTACTGGATTTAAAGATGAATTTTCCACGGTGCGTGTTAGGTTTCAATCAGTAAGCTTAAATCAACATCGCCGACTTATAGAAATCCTCTTTTGTCGTCCGGGACAGTGGAAGCAACAAAATGCACCAGGAGAATTATATTCGTTGTTATTGCTATTTAAACTTTTGCTAAAACCACGAATTTTATTTGAGCCAAAAGTAGATGTAAGCGCAATGAAAGTTTCCCAAATCTGAATTTTTATATGATATGCTTCTAATTCTGATGCAATGAGTGAAGATTTTCTACTTTCCAAAGCAAGTAATGATTGTCACCATACACAACATTTGTTTTATACTTGTAATTTGCTTCTATTTGCTTGCGCCATATATCTGAGGGATTTAGTAAAAAAATATCAGTGAACTCATCAGGAATATTAGAGATAGTTTGGTCTTTTACTAATTGAAACTGCACTTTTGACTGCAAAAGATAGCTGAGAGAAAAGATATTCCCATAATTAATACCAGAATCATCACTAATTAAAAGTGGACGATCAACCTGATTGATAATTTTCGCAACTTGTGGATTACCATAACTAATAACCTTACTCCACCAAGTTTCTGCCTGGGAATTCACTCCATAAGAAACTAGCCCACAAATAATCACTAGTCCCATCATTGTTTGCCAGATTCTCCGGCGTACAAGACTCTCACTGTGTAGCTGTGTAGCAAGTAGGTAAGCAACAGCTAGTTGAATTCCCAAGTA
This sequence comes from Nostoc sp. CALU 546, assembly GCF_048836525.1. Classification (NCBI taxonomy): domain Bacteria; kingdom Bacillati; phylum Cyanobacteriota; class Cyanophyceae; order Nostocales; family Nostocaceae; genus Nostoc; species Nostoc sp. CALU 546. The sequence goes on along the minus strand of NZ_JAWJTF010000116.1, from coordinate 22,428 downwards.
AGAAGGCAATAAATAACGTTCGGAAAGTGAGCGTATACCCCCAAAAATTACATCTGGTAGCACTAAAGGTAATGCCGGAATCATAATTAAAGTTACGACAAATAACCAGACTTTATAGTTAGTTGTTCGACACAGAAAATAAATAGAATGTCCAATAAAAATTAAAAAAGCTGGCGTAATTACATAGCTAAACGAATTTTCAAACCCAAAGTTTAAATCAAGAAAAATCCGGCTCAACTGTAAAAACCAAGATTTAATTAAAATCTCTAAGGGAACTTGCATTTTTGTCCAGGTTGTTGAACTGTCAAATTGCAAAAAGTTATCTATCACAATTAGAATCCAAGGTATGAAGGCAAAAAATCCTGTTAAAGATGCTAATAGATAAGCTTTCACTGTCCGATTCAACCTAAATCTGGCAGTGGCAATTACATAAATTCCATGAGCAATTGCTACAAATCCAGTCAACAAAAATGTATAAAGACTGAGCGCCAAAGTGACTGCATAGATTCCCCAAGTTAATATGCGTTGTGCTTTGTTTTTTGATTCTAGGCGTAATGCTCGTAGCAACGAGGCACTGCATAGTAATATAGTCACTATCCAGAGAATATATTCTCGTGCTTCTTGGGCGTATACTAGGTGAATAGGAGAGATTGCCATAAGTGCGATCGCAACCTCCGATACCCATGCCGATGCTTTAAATAATTCTCGACATAGCCAGTAAATACTCGGAAAAATCAACAAGCTAATCAAAGCAGATAAACTTCTGATTACCGTCACCGAATTACCAAATATTTGCACCCAAAACCGAGCGATTACATAATACAGTGGTGGATGCTGTGGATCTTCTGTTTCCAAAGACTTAATTGTGTCACTTAAGCCTTTCTCGATATTTGGACTTTGGAATTTGGCAAAACTTTGCTTATTAATTATCTGGCCATTAAATATTTGCTGCCTTGCTTCATTTGCCGTATAACCAGAAATCCGCAATGAAGTGAAAGTCTCATCATGCCAATAAACTTTGCTGTCAATGTTAAAAAAGCGAAAAAATATACCAATCATTAATATAACGACAATCAGAAAACGCAACTTATTTTGAGTAAGTTTAAGATGCCGCATAATTAAATATCACAATAATTTATACATATATAGGACTTACGCATTGACAGAAAATACCAAATATGGGTTCTTTGAAAAAGCACGTCTGTCGTAGGGGTTTAGCATTGCTAAACCCCTACAGATGACCATCGAAGAACGATTAATAAAAGGCTGAAACGACCCATTTTCGTATATGCATACCATGATTAAGTTGTACAGTGCGTAAGTCCTAATATAGTAATAGTATTCTATTTTTGAAATACACGTAGGGTATGTTAGTGGATAAAGTACAGCACTATCACAAAACCATTGAGACACAAAACCATTGAAATTTTATTATAAATAAAATATGATTCCTATACTACTGAATTCTGAATCCTGAATTCTGAATTCTTATTCATAAACTCGCAGTTAATTTATTATTAGGTGAGTTACGTCGGCGCAAATTACGATTTTTAACCAATTTCCAGACCGCATAATACTTATCTCCATAAATAATATCTGTTTTTAATTTATACTTTTTTTCTATTGTTTCGCGCCGACTCTCTGAAGGATTGAATAAAAATATATCCGTGAAACCATCAGGAATTTTGAGAGTTTTTTGGTTGTTCACCAATAGAAATCGCACTTTTGGTTCCAAAAGATAGCTCAGAGAAAAGACATTCCCATAATTATTACCCAAAGCATCACTAATCAAAAGTGGACGATTACTCTGATTGATAATTTGGGCAACTTGTGTATTGCCATAATTCATCCTCTTATTCCACCAAGTTTCTGCTTGAGAACTCGCCTTATAAGAAATCAGACCACAAATAATCACTAATGCCATGATTATGTGCCAAATGCTCCGGCGTGCCACGCTCCCATTATATAGTTGCGTAGCTAGTAGATAAGCAACAGCTACTTGGATTCCTACATAAGATGGTATTAAATACGGTTCAGGAGATGATCGTATACCTCCAGTAATTAAATCTGGCAGTATTAGAGGTAGCGTTGGTACTATAATCAATGTGATGATAAAAGACCAGACTTTATAGTTAGTTGTTCGACAAAGAAAATAAAGTGAATATCCTACTAAAGTTAAAAAAATTAGTGTAATTAAATAGCTTAGAGAATTTTCTGAACTCAGATTTATATCAAAAAAAATTCGGCTTAACTGCATCATTAAAAATGGAAATACAGATATGACAGATGACTGCGTGGTTGTTTTATCTCCTGAAATCAAAAACTGAAAAAAGTCACCGATTACAACTGTTATCCAAGGCATGAAGGCTAAAAAAGCTACTAGTGATGCTAGCAGATAAGTTCTGACAATTCCAGTAAACTGAAACTTGGCAGTGATGAACACATAAATTCCGTGAGCCACTGCTATAAATGCACTCCAAAGAAATGTATAAAGACTGATGGCTAAAGTTACTGCATAAATGCTCCAAATAGCAAATAAATCTGGTCGTTGTCGTTTTTTTGCTACCTCATCTTCTAGCCGTATAGCTCGCAGCAGAGACGCACTAGATAGTAAGATTGTGACTAACCAAAGAATATATTCTTGTGCTTCTTGAGCGTATACTAGATGAATTGGAGAAATTGCCATGAGTGCGATCGCTACACCAGGAACCGATAACGGCACATTAAATAATTCTCGGCATAACCAATAAACACAAGGGAAAACTAGTAAACTGATACAGGCAGATAAACTTCTAATCGCCGTCACCGAATTACCAAATATCTCCATCCACAATCTGGCTATGATGTAATAAAGCGGTGGATGGTAAGAATCTTCTTTTGCCAAAGTCATGATTGTGTCATTTAAGCTTTTTTCTGGATTTACACCTTGAAACGGGGCAAAACTTTCTCCGCCAATGACGCGATTATTAAAAAGTCGCTGTTTTGCTTCATCAATTGTGTAACCAGAAATCCGCAATGAGGTATAAGTTTCATCATGAGAGTAAACTTTACCATCAAGGTTAAAAAAGCGAAACAATATACTCATCGTCAATAAAAAAATAATTAAAAATCGCAACCAACTCGGAGCAAATTTGAGATGGCGCATAAGTGGTTTTCCTAAAATTTTTCTCAAATCATCTAATTAAGTGGACTGGATGAGGTGTCTCAGCTACACCCGTAGTAGACATCGCCAAGACTTCAAGCGGAGTCTATTTGTTAAACATCGCCAACCGTACTTTAATTTAATTGGGAAGATTGGCAATTAACACCTCTTCTTTATTAACTACAAAAACAAATGAGCAAGGTTGTATCAAATCCCGCAAAACTGGACTTAATTTTAAAACCAAGATATCGATGGAGTGTAAAATACACCAAGTGTAGCCGCATCTGTGGTAAGGCTAATCCACAGCTATAGTGCATTTAGCGATCGCCACTTAGTATTGTTAACTGATCAGAATTCGAGGTAGCAGTTTAAAGTAGCTGTATCAGCAGATTGAGAATACTCCCTTGGCAAGAAGATAAACTCTTGCTTTTAAGCTATTAGAGGTTAAGATCGCACAGATGTCACAGCAGAATTTCTTGCGTTCGATTCCAAAAGGGTTATTGAGGATGCCACTCCGTGTAGCTCTTGTGGTGCCTTTCGTCCTGCAAATCTCTGCTGCTGTAGGCTTAACAGCATTCTTATCATTAAAAAATGGTCAGAAAGCTGTTAATGATGTTGCTACTCAGTTGCAAAATGAACTTACGACTCGGATTCATCAACATGTCACCGATTATATAGAGATACCCCAACTCGTCACTCAGATTAACGCCAATTCTGTCCATATTGGTGAGTTAAGTTTAAAAGATACAAAAAGTTTAGAACGCCATTTATGGCATCAAATGCAGTTATTCAAGCCCTTAAGCCCGATCGCTTTTGCAACTACACAAGGAGAAATTCATTCGGTTGATCGCTTTAGGGATGGTTCGCTAGTCATCCGAAAAAGAGATCAATCTACAGGTAATAATTACCACGTTTACACCACTGACAATCAAGGTAATATTGTCAAGTTACTTCAAATTAACCAAACCTTTGATCCTCGTACTCGCCCCTGGTATACAAATGCCATCAAAGCAGGTAAAACTACTTGCACAGAAATTTATTCATATTTCTCTTCATCAGGTCTAGCATTTAGTGCAACCCAACCTCTTTATGACCAGAAAGGTGCTTTGCTTGGGGTGACAAATGCAACCTTATCTCTTTCGCAACTGAGTGAGTTTTTGCACAGTTTAAAGATTGGTCGCTCAGGAAAGACGTTTATTGTCGAGCATTCTGGAGAGTTGGTAGCAACTTCAACCGCAGAGCAACCATTTATCCTAAGTTATGAGGGAGGAAAAAAGACATCTAAACGGCTCAGAGCGATCGCCAGTAGCGATCGGATCACTCATCTGACAACACAGTATTTGCAATCACAATTTGGTAACTTTAGAAACATTTATTCTAGCCAACAGCTAGAATTTGAAATTGATCATAAGCGGCAATTCGTACAGTTAATGCCCTTTGCAGCCGACTGTGGACTAAATTGGGTGATTATCGTGGTGGTTCCAGAAGCCGACTTTATGGAGCATATTCAAGCCAACACCCGAACCACTATTTTGCTGTGTTTCGGAGCTTTGATAATAGCTACAGTCATAGGAGTGATTACTTCTCATTGGATTACTGAACCAATTCTCTGTTTGAGCGTTGCCTCTAAGGAAATCGCCAATGGGAAGTTAGACCAAACCGTTACAGTAGAGGGTATCAACGAACTAAGAGTTCTTGCTCAGGCTCATAATCAAATGGCTACTCAATTACAAGAGTCATTTGCTGGAATATTAGAGGCTAACAGGCAGTTAGAAGCTGAAATTAACGAGCGTAAGCAGGCAGAAGAACAGTTACGACATAATGCGTTTCACGATGCACTGACAGGTCTACCCAACCGAGCTTTCTTTATAGAGCGCTTAAAAAACACACTCCAGCGAGCCAAGCAGCAGGAAAATTATTTATTTGCTGTGCTATTTCTCGACCTAGATCGGTTTAAGGTGATCAATGACAGTTTAGGACACCTAAAAGGAGACCAATTTCTAATTGCTATTGCCAATAGATTAGAAGTATGTGTACGCTCTACGGATACAGCCGCACGGCTTGGGGGAGACGAATTTACAATCCTGCTTGACGAAATCCAGAGTCTCTCAGATGCCATCAAAGTAGCTGAACGAATTCAACAAGAACTGACATTACCCCTTGAGCTTGATGGGCAAGAAGTATTTACAACAGCAAGTATTGGCATCGCTCTGAGTTCGACAGTAGACTATGACCAACCAGAAAACTTGCTAAGAGACGCTGATACGGCTATGTACCGAGCCAAAGTGCTGGGCAAAGCCCGCTATGAAGTATTCAACCCAGAGATGTATACTAACGCTCTGGTCAGATTGCAGTTAGAGAACGATCTACGGCGAGCGATCGAACGCCACGAGTTTCAGCTTTATTATCAACCGATTGTTTCCCTCACTAATGGCAGAATTTTAGGCTTTGAGGCTCTGCTGCGCTGGCAACATCCTGAGCGTGGTTTGATTTGTCCAACAGATTTTATCCCCCTAGCAGAAGAAACCGGACTGATTGTCAAGATTGGCTATTGGGCACTACATGAAGCGTGCCGCCAAATGCAAAATTGGCGGTTGAGCCATCGGATAAACTCATTAGAAAAAATCAGCGTCAATCTCTCAGTCAAGCAATTTTCTCAACCGGATTTGATTGAACAGATTGGGGAAATTTTACACTCGACTGGTCTTGATGCTGGCAGTCTCATGTTAGAAATTACTGAAAGTGCAATTCTAGAAAATGGCGATGAGGCAAATGCCGCCCTCTCAGAACTTCGGAAGATGGGCATTGAGTTATCAATCGATGATTTCGGTACAGGCTACTCTTCATTAGGTCGTCTCCATAACTTTCCGATTAGTGTGTTAAAGATTGACCGTTCTTTTGTCAGCCCAATAGATGGTAATGGCAAGAATTTAGAAATTATTGAGACAATTATTACACTGGCACACAAATTAGGTATGGATGTAACTGCCGAAGGAGTGGAGACAAAAGAGCAGCTAGCATTTCTGAGAAACTTGAACTGTGAATGTGGACAAGGATATTTTTTCTCGCGTCCATTGGATAACACGGCAGCAGTAGAATTAATCTTGAAAAATCCTCAGTGGTAAGGGTTTTTTGAGAGGATTTGGATAGCGCCATCTGACAAAGTCTGCAATATTAGATATAGTTAAAAAATCAATAGTCTTAAACTGCCGATCAATAGCTGGAAGGCTGCATATTTTCGCTCCAATGTTCAAGTATGCCTGCAAAATTTTAGGAATCTCAACAGTATATGAATCTAAACAATTTTGAGGCAGTTCTAGACAAAATTGTGAATTTGGATAAACTAAAATACTTGGATGCATCAAGCCATTCTGCCGAAAATAATCATAAGCGCAAGTAGCTTGCCAGGGACTTTGTGTTAGTAATGATGCACAGCCAAAGAAATATTGGTTTTTACTCCAGATGAGATAATTTGCTAGCCCTTCCCAGAGTAGTAAAAGTGCCTGACTATTGCGATATTCTTTAGCTATACATGTCCGCCCAACCTCAACTGATGCCTGAAGCACAGAAGTGGGAATCGCATTAAGATTAAATATATCGGCAGCATCAAAGCCTAGTCTTTGAGAAGCCATTATATAAGTTTGCATCCGATAAGTTCCAATGGTTTTACCCGTTTGTTTGGAAATCAAGATTAAATGATGGCAAACTGCATCAAACTTATCTATATCCATCTGGGTAAAGTTAGAAGTAGAGAATCCTAAACCCAGTTCAAGATTAAAAACTTCAAAGCGCAACCGAAAAATTGATTCTAATTCTTCTTTGGTTGATGCCAGCCGTAGGATATATTTTTCAGTTTGAAGGACGGGAAAATCTTCAAGAGGGGGAAGAGGATTCAGTGAGTAATTGATGTTGCGTCCAGAAACTTCCATCTATCTTCCTACTTAGATTTGCGAAAATATTCTACTAGGATTTAAGCACTATACAAATAGCTCACATTATGCATTAATGTGTCGAAGCGTGATTGAGGCGGTTTTCGATAAAAGATCCTCTACAGAGATTTTTTACTCTCTTGGATTAGAGGTAGAGTGCTTTTATTATGGACATTAATTCCCAAAAAATCTGGCAATAAGATACAAAATTTTTCTTTGATATACGCTATAAATGCAAGTCGCGTCCCTTTGCTCCGAATTAAAAATTAATAATTAATAATTCCCATAAGTTTATTTCGGGGCTTATAAGTAGATGGGTGTGAATAAATATAGCCGTAGCCACATAGGTTAGGACATTTTGAAAACCCCAAGGCTAGGAATAGTAATACTTTTACCTCCTGCCTTCTGCCTCCTGCTATATAATATGCCTACCTAGTTATACTTTTCTTTGCCGATCAGTTAAAAAATCAAATTCAGGGCAGAAAGCCCCTAGATAAATCTAGGGGCTTGGATGGTATTGGTTGCGATACCTGCGGTATTTTCGTTGCGATCGCAATCTGCGGTAGATGCACTCTAAAATACTTAATTAATTACGGTGATTATTGTTGTAGTGAACCCTTGTACCAGCCCAAAGCAACTTCTCCCGTAGCGTTTGATAGTAGGAATTGTTCTCGCGCAAAATAATAAATTTAGCCCGACAATCTGCCATCCGCACATCAACGCGGTGTCCTGGCCAAATCGAAGTCCCCAACACTCCATCTGTCCACAGCTTGGTACTCAAATCGTAATCCCCCAAAGGCCAAATACTCACCACAGAACCAGGGGGTAAAACGAGGGGGCGACTAGAAAGGCTCATTGCACAAATGGGAGTAACAGTAATCGCCTCCATACCATCATGCATAATTGGCCCATTAGCAGAAACGGTATAACCAGTAGAACCTGTAGGAGTAGAAATAATCAACCCATCCCCGACGTATTGATCGACTACCTCACCGTCAATTTCCATTTCCAGAATTGAGGTGATCATTCGGTCAGCGGAAGCGGGTTTGACACAGAATTCATTCAAAGCCAGGTAATGTTCACTCACTGGTTCCAAATTAGATCCATGACCCTCATACACCGCAGCTTGCAACATCATCCGTCGTTGGATAGCATAGCGATCCTCAAACAGTCGATCCCAAACTTTCTCCGTATCCTGAAACTCTTCCACTGACTCAGTTAAAAACCCCAGATGACCTCCCACATTCACTCCCAGAATAGGGATGCCCGCTGGGGCTAAATGTCTGGCACCAGTTAAAACAGTACCATCACCACCGAGTACCAAAGCTAGATCGATTGGTTGACCCGCTGAAGCCAAAAAGACAGGATAAGGGTTGTCTTTCGGCCCGCTAGGCCCCATCAACACGTGGCACTCGCGACTTTCTAGTTGTTTAGCACAGATTTCTGCCCATTGTTTACTCCGGGCATCCCGCGCTTTATAAGCAATGATTACCTGCTTTAGTTGCACGCACAGTTACCACTTCAGGAGATTAAACTGCTCCATATCGACGGTATCGCGGTTGCGATAAATGGCAAGCACGATCGCTAAACCCACCGCCGCCTCGGCTGCGGCCACGGTAATCACAAATACTGTGAAAACCTGACCCTTAATTAATGTTGAGTCGAGGAAGTTGGAAAATGCCATTAAATTCAGATTAACAGCATTGAGCAGTAATTCAATTGACATCAGCACCCGCACAGCGTTGCGGCTGGTAATTAAACCGTAGATACCGATGCAGAATAAAGCTGCTGCTAGTAATAAAAAGTACTGGAGTTGCATGAATCTGAGTATACCTCCTGAAAAAAACTGGCTTTTTATCTGCGAATAAAGTCGCAAATATTACTCTTTTGTTTCACTGGTTGTTGATACCAGTTCTCTGGGGCGTTCTTGTAAAGTCAAAACAGTTTGCCCCACATCGGATCGTGTCAGTTGGTCTGGCAAATACTCGCGACGTGCCAAAATAATTGCTCCTACCATCGCTATCAGCAGCAAAATGGAAGCCAGTTCAAAAGGTAGTAAAAAGTCAGTGAAGAAATGTTCTCCAATCAAGATTATAGAACTTTCACCACCCACCACAGGAGCAGTTGAGTAAGCCCAAGGAGTAGCCAGCACCATAGTACTTAAAAGACCGAATAATCCTACACTGACTAAACCTGTGAGTACTTTCCGCACCCAAGAGTTAGGGAATGCTACAAAGTTCTGCCGTTTGTTCACTAACATAATGGCAAACAAAATCAGCACGTTAACCGCACCAACGTAAATTAGTATTTGTGCGGCGGCAACAAAATCACCATTCAGTAACAGGTAGATTCCTGCCATACTGATGAACACACCCCCCAGCATAAAGGCAGAATAGACGATGTTGGAGAACAGCACCACACCAATGGCCGCCCCAATCATCATCACGCCCAGTATGCCAAGCGATACAAACTGTACTCCTTCTGCTAGATTCACTGTTTTTTGTCCTTAGTCAATTGTCATTGGTCATTGGTCATTGGTCATTGGTCATTGGTCATTAGTCATTGGTCATTGGACAAAGGACAAATGACAATGGACAAATGACAAATGACATTTATTTTTCTGTTTGTTCTACCAAGTCTTCTGGACGCGCACCTGCACGTGGCGCATCGGCGGGAAGTCCATGTGGTTCAAGGACACCCTTGGGTAGGTAAACTAGTTCGCGCAGTGGTGTAACCATTGGGTCATCTGTTACCTTATAGGGCAGACGACCTAGCGCTACGTTGTCATAGTTCAATTCATGGCGATCGTAAGTGGCAAGCTCATACTCTTCTGTCATGGATAGACAGTTAGTGGGGCAAAATTCCACACAATTACCGCAAAAGATACAAACTCCAAAGTCAATGCTGTAGTGGTTGAGTTTTTTCTTTTTGCTGGCTTTGTCGAATGCCCAATCTACTACAGGCAGGTTAATCGGACAAACGCGAACGCAAACTTCACAGGCGATGCACTTATCAAATTCAAAGTGAATCCTACCGCGAAACCGTTCGCCAGGAATCAGTTTTTCGTAAGGGTACTGTACGGTAATCGGACGCCGCCGCATGTGATCGAAGGTAACAGAAAGCCCCTGACCAATGTAACGCGCAGCTTGTACTGTTTCTTTGGCGTAATCGCCAACTTGTTTCAGGAACTTTAGCATTTTGTGTCTCTCTCTTTTCAATTTTGGATTTTGGATTTTGGATTTTAGATTTCAGACTTAATCTAAAATCTAAAATCTAAAATCTAAAATTGGCTTACCCGCCGAAGGCGAAGGGAAAGGCTAGTTTCAGGGCAGCGGTTAATAGAAGATTAACCAAACCGACTGGTAACAAAAACTTCCATCCTAAATCTAACAGTTGGTCAATCCGTACCCGTGGCACTGTCCAGCGCAACAGGATGGCGACAAACACTAGTAAATAGGCTTTGAAGACGGTCATTGTGATCCCCAAAGAAGCAGTTACTATCTGAAACACGGGATTTAGTTCACTTACTCCCAGCCAACCAGCGATGAGGTTGAGGGGAATAGGAAAGTCCCAACCGCCCAGGTAGAGAATTGCTACTAGTAAGGAAGAAAGGATCAAGTTAACGTAGGAACCCAAGTAGAACAGACCGAATTTCATCCCTGAGTATTCAGTCTGATAACCTGCAACGATTTCTTCTTCTGCTTCGGGTAAGTCAAAGGGTAATCGTTCGCATTCAGCTAGGGCGGCTATCCAAAAAATCAGAAAACCGATTGGTTGTCGCCAAATGTTCCAGCCCAGAATGCCGTAGCCAGATTGCTGATTGACAATATCAACGGTGCTGAGGCTGTTAGACATCATAGCGATCGCTAACACCGCCAACGCCAAAGGAATTTCATAACTAATAGATTGCGCTGCTGCTCGCAAGCCCCCTAAGAGGGAGTATTTGTTATTAGATGCGTAGCCAGCCATTAGCAAACCAATGGGTTGAATACTTGACAAGGCAATCCACAAGAATACGCCCATGCCCACATTGCTAATTACGATATTCTGCCCAAAGGGAACGATCAGGAACGACAGAAACACCGGAATTACAACAATAATTGGGCCGAGGGTAAACAGCCAGGGGTCAGACTTGGCTGGTACTATATCTTCTTTAAATACCAACTTCAAACCATCTGCTACAGGCACCAGCAACCCAAAAGGGCCCTGGTATTCTGGCCCAATTCGCTGCTGTGCAGATGCGGAAATTTTTCGTTCTAGCCAAGTGGCTACTAATACCCCCACTGTTGCCCCAATCAGCATCAGTATCATTGGCAGTGGCATCCAAATCGCTTTGGCTGTTCCTGCTGGTAAACCTAAATCCCGGAGGGATTCAATAAAAGTTCCTTGGAGGTCAATTCCTGAGTTCATGTTTCCGCTCTTTAAGACATCGAGTCATGGTGAGTTACAACTATTAGTTAAATTAATACCTGTAAATTCACCCATTTTTAATTTTTGCCCAGATGACGCTTGATAGAAGATTTGTCGCTAATTCCCATGCCTAGTATATCCTTGGATGGTTTTAGCCCTCTGAAGCGAGATGAGAACTTCTACTTATGGTTGGCATTGAGATTGGCTATTGAGGGGAAAGGGAGCAGGGGAGCAGGGGAGCAAGAGGAAATTGAAGTAATTCTCTTCCCAACAATGCCCCATGCCCCATGCCCAATGCCCAATTTACCGTTGGTCGATGGGGGTATAAGTAACTTCGTGCAGACCGTTATAAACCTGGGTAGGACGGAAAATCCGGTTTTCTGCTAGTTGTTCTTTCCAGTGGGCTAGCCAACCGGCAACGCGAGCGATCGCAAATATTGGTGTAAACAAGTCTGTGGGAATCCCCATCTTTCGGTACACCAAACCGGAATAAAAGTCAATATTTGGATAAATCCCTTTACTACCGAGTTTTTCTCCTACCACTCGTTCCATTTCTTGAGCAATGTCATAGAACTGGTCATAGCCAAACTTATCAAACAGTTGCTCTGCTAATCCTTGTAAAATTATGGCTCGTGGGTCTTTCACTTTATACACACGATGTCCAAAGCCCATAATCTTAGATTTAGTTTGCAGACAATGCTCTATGTAAGGACGGACATTTTCCACAGAGCCAATTTTTTCCAACATCTGAATTACTTCTTCATTCGCTCCACCATGCAGGGGCCCTCCCAAGGTTCCCACAGCACTAGCAACCACAGCGTAAGGATCGGTCAAGGTGGAAGCTGTCACCCTGGCACTGAAGGTAGAAGCATTCATTGTATGCTCGACTTGAAGGATCAAGCAGATATCAAAAATCCGCGCCATTAAAGGATCGGGTTCTTGCTCATTGAGCATGTATAGAAAGTTGGCAGAATAGTCTAAGTCATCACGGGGACGTACCGGGTCATTGCCTTTTCGCATCAGTTGGAACGCCGCCACCATCGTGGGAATCGTTGCTATTAGGCGTACCACTGAATCTCGAATATAGGCAGGATTATGTAAATCCCGGAGCGAATAAAACAAGCCTAAAGCCGCAGCAGAGGCTTGTAAGGCATCCATTGGATGACCGCTTTCTGGAAAGCATTTCATCATGTCCCGAATGCGGTACTTTATTCGCCTGTGGTAACGAACTTCATGCTCAAATGTTTTCAGTTCTTCCTTGCTTGGCAGTTCGCCCCAGATCAAAAGATAAGCAGTTTCTAGGAATGTACTTTTTTCTGCTAGTTCTTCAATCCGGATGCCACGATATTCTAGTATTCCCTTTTGCCCATCAACATAGCTGATACTTGATTGAGCGGCGGGAATGCCTTCTAAACCAGGCTTGTATTCGCACACCATCATGGCAACACCATTCGCTTTTTGAAATATCTGATCAAGCTAACTTACCAGAAATTTATTGTCGCCATAACAGTAGCCGTTCTAACAACAATAGAAAATGTTGAAAAACTGTTATAGCAGGTACTTGGGTTGTGTCAACCAAAACATCTGACTACGACCCAGAGGAGAACCTGTTTCTGGTAGTTTTATCCCAATCATACCTGCTTTTTTCAAGACTAAGCTTTCTTTGACTTCTCCCCACAGGAGAATTTCTGCCCAATTGCTCAAACCAGGTTCATGTCCAACCAGCGCCAATTGGGTATTTTGAGAATAATTCCTCGGCTCTAACCAGTCTTTGAGCCAACTAGAAACTTGACCATCGTGGGCGAGGTGGCTAGATTCCTCTAATTGGGCGCTTAGTTTTTCTGCTATGAGGATATCAGCCGTTTGACGGGCCCGCACTAAGGGACTAGTGAGAATTAAATCAAAGCTTAAACCCAATTTAACAAGTTTCTGGGCAACTTTCTCGGTTTTTTGCCTTCCTTCTTTGGTAAGGCTGCGCTCCTCATCTTTGATGCCTAATTCCTTGTCTTCGGCGATACCGTGACGAATTAAATATAGTTCCATAATTTGAGTTTTATTAGCGTAGCGGGGCGTAGCCCGTGCTTAGTTAGGATTTACGTCTGGTGTTAATTAACCTATCCTAATCTTAATCATTATTACCTATTCGTTGATCTGCCATCTGTCCGGCGCAACACGGTGTTAGAGGTTGTTTGAAAAGTATTTCGCTGTGACTTTAGGCACTTTAGATCCCCCCTAACCCCCCTTTTTAAGGGGGGAACCGGAATCAAAGTCCCCCTTTTGAAGGGGGATTTAGGGGGATCTAAAATTTTTGATACCGACAAGAGGACTTTTCAAACATCCTCTTAGATGTTCTAGTTACGGATATGGCAATAGGTTTAAACCTTGAATAAATCTGTAATCCCGTTGGTTTTTTGTGATAAACGGGTAATTCCACACTATTGCTGTAGCCGCAATGAGACTATCAGGAATTAGCAACCCATGACTGAGCCGATAAGACCGTAATAAATCAACTGCTGTGTCAGATACAGTCTGGTCAATCTTAATAATATAAAACTGCTTGAGGAAATTTTCTAGTGTTTGTAGTTCTGCTTTGTTACGACAACCAACCATTAATTCCATTTGTGTGATTATGCTAATTGCCAAGCCAGAACTCGCTTTCAGATTTTGCAAACAATTTACTGCTTCGAGAACACCGCTACCTGCATCAATTAGAATATCAGTATCAACGATGGTTGAGTTAGTCATGTGACTTTGACCACTCATTTTCTCGAACACCACGCACCCAAGCAGTGCTATCAGTTAAATCTTGGCGATCGCTCCACATCCCAATAAAGCTATCATTTATCAAGTCAATATCCGGTGATTTAGATGCAGGTTCAACGACTGCATATTTTTGTCGCAAAAAAGCAATAAAGTCGATTACTTGACGCTGCGCTTCCGCAGGAAGGGATAAAAACTCGTTGAACAATTCTTGCTGTGTCATTCTTATGCCTTGAAAAATTAAAGGTGATAACTATAAAATATCTTGACACTAAAGATAAGCTGTATATTTACTCGATTTAGCGTATGGGATAACGGTTGTTATAAGCTAAATAAGCTTACGATTATTGGTCAGCGTTAGGATAAAAGTCTAAGTCTAAAATCTCATCAACAGAAAACGGACAAGCGATCGCAAAGTTATCTTCTGATAAACTTGTTTCCAGCATTGCCTCTCGCCGCGATCGCTGATAAGTGGTATTAATCCACTCAGCATCATTTAAAAAACGCCGCAAGCTAGGACTTTCTTGCAGAAATTAATGGTCACTTGCCAACTGTGACTACGACGTTCGGGTTGATACTTACACTTCAACAAATGCGATAAGACTAACCGCAACGCACTTTGCGACGCTCGCTGTTGACTCTTTCTTACCCAAGTCCACCACTTCCTCGATTAAGTGTTCTAAATCCAGCGTGTCCCACTGATGCGTAGGCGTAGCCCGTCGTAGACATCGCAAAAGCTCTGCTGTCTGCTCTACCCACTCACAAAAATCTTGCTCATACAGAGTTTGCAAGATTTGGAGTTTTATAGATTTCATAGCGCTCCCTCTTCACAAATAAATAGGTAGACGCAAATGAATACCAATTCAATTAATGATTGCAACACATCCTTGGGTAAAGACGCGATGAATCGCGTCTCTACAAATGGTCTATTTGTCGCATTCTTTTTTCAAATTGGTATAACTTTGATTTCGTTCAGCTATTGTCATAAAATCCAAATTCCCGACTTTTATCAAAAATCGGGAAGGGATGCTATCTGACCAAACACTTTGACTACTGCATTAGTTAGGAGTTCTCCGCGTCTCCTTGGGTTCCCTCTACTCCGACTGAATTGGGTTATCTCTAGGGTTAACCAACCTCAGCAGTTTTTGCTTAATTTGAGTGTCGAATACTTCCCATTTCATTTTTGCATAAGCAGAATTTTCGTTGCTGCCAGATAAGAAACCCATTGGAATTTCAAAGCCACCTGCGCTTGTTCTTCCACCGCCGAAAAAGCGCCCTGTGCTATCTTGGCCAAAGGCTTCTTTGATGAATTCATCCGGGTCAAGGGTAAGTTTGCTGGTTCTCAGGGAGCCGATGACTATCTCCAGTTCATCATCTTCATCGTGAACAATGCCATAAACTACAGCGGTGTGGACATTTTCTTCGGTGACGAGGAAATCAGCCGCTTGGGGGATGGCATCGCGGTCATCGTAACGTAGATAACCGACACCAGCAATAGAAAAGTTATTTTGGACGATGCGATTTTTTAGCGATCGCTCGATCACATCCATTACCCGCTTGGAACGGTTGGCCTGTAAAATGGCATTCAGCAGTTGAGCATCATAAAATCGGCTTAAATACGCCGCTGCCATAAAGTCTTCTTCTTGCGCTTGCATGAGCCGATTTGTATCCGATCGCAAGCCATGCATCAAGGCAGTAGCGCATTTGACGTGTTGATTTATGCTGCTATCTAATGCCAGTAATCCTGTTTGGAGATACTGGGTAAAAATTGTTGCCGTTGCTCTTACATAAGGGCGAATATCCTCAAACTCTGATTGGAGATCACCTTGGATACTGTGATGGTCGATGAGTACTACTAGGGGAATTCCAGCTTGCTGTACAGCTGATAGTAGCTGTGAAGTAGTTCCCTGGTTATCAATTAATACAAAACCTTGATAAGATGACAAATCTTTGGTTTTCAGGGTTTGCAGCGTCCAGCGTTGGATAGGTAAATTAGTCAACCTTACCAAAGCAATATTTTCTTGATGGCTCAATGCACCCGCATAAATGATTTCACATTTGATATCATATTGCTGGGCAATTAACTGGTAAGCCCAGGCACAGGAAAGGGCATCAGGATCAGGAAAATCTTGCAGAATTACGAGCTGGCGATCGTGTCTGTGTGCCAGAAGGGTTCTTTGTAGTTCTTCTGACTTTTGTTGTGCCAGAGAATTACCGCGGTGACTGAGATATATAGCTCCATCACCTACCGATGGCGGTAATGACGGACTTTTAAATGCAACATCCACTGGCGCTTTCTCGATTTCAGGTTCCTCTTGGTTTGGCTCTGTGGTCAATGACAAACTCTCAAACTGAGTAACGGGCGAATTCAAGTACATAGGGAACTTTTTTAAAGTGTGAGGCTCCTTTAATTCAGAGATACTACGAGCAGCAGTTCACTGAATTTAGCCACATTATTTTGATCTTCGCAAAAATATCAAGACATTGCACTATACATCTAAGTATATTTTTTGTCAGTAACAGCGCTTAACTTCAACTAAATTCCACTCAAGGGCGTACACCAAGGAAATTTAGTAGATCGGGCTGTATCTGGCAGCATAAATCTGTTTTAGGAGCTTTTTCTCTCTTCCGTAGATTGAATCAGAGGGATTTTTATCTGACTTAGGGTATATTTTTTATCTTATACTTTAGGATTAGTCCTTGATATTTGAAATATTCTTATGCTTAATATTCTCATTATTGTGACTATTGAGCAATTAACAATTATTTTTGATGAACAACGCCTGTTTCCTATCGCCTTTGAAAATTCTCATAATTCTGATAATTTTAGAGCAAAGTCCAGTGGAAGAAGGCAGGGAAGACGAGAAGTAAAGAAGAAACCCCATACATTAAGTAGAGGCTTGAGGATTGACGCACTCGCCTTTGTTGCAAGCCATATAGCCGCGAATTTTTCTAACACTCCATAACTAATAGTTATTGGCTATGTCCCACAAAGAAAGAGGGTATTTCTTCTTTCTTCTTTGCTTTTCTGCTCCTCTGCTTTTTTGCTCAAAGTCCTATAACATACTTTTGCCACTCTGTATGCAGTCCACTTTTAAGATGTTTGCTGACCTCGAAATAGAGGCTGCTATAAGGTTGGCGTGGGGGATGACGCAAAGGCATGTGAGCTTCGTGAGGAGTCCGACTGCCTTTTTTGACATTGCAACGGACACAAGCTGTCACAATGTTTTCCCAGGTATCGCCGCCGCCGCGCGATCGCGGTATTACATGGTCTAGTGTCAATTCATCCCCTGTGTAACCACAGTATTGACAGGCATGACTATCACGGTGCAATATATTTCGGCGAGTCAGAGGAATTTCTTTATAAGGAACACGTACATAATGACGTAACCGGATCACGGTCGGCAACGGAAAATCCGAATAAAGGAATTTACCGTTGTGTTCCACGCGTTCTGCTTTGCCCTTAATTAACAGAACCACAGCGCGACGCCAGCTCGTTATATTGAGAGGTTCGTAAGAGGCGTTTAAGACTAAAACCTTCCCCATTTATCTGCGCTCAGGGTATTAGCTTTACATAAATATTAACACAAATACATCCTGCTAGGGAAATGAGAATAAATTATACTTTCGGGAGAATTGGGCATTGGGCATTGGGCATGGAATGAGGGAGATGAGGGAGATGAGGGGGATGAGGGAGATGAGGGGGATGAGGGAGATGAGGGGGAGACAAGGTGAGAAAACTTACAACAAGTCTTTCCCCTTGTCCCCGATTCTCCTTGTCCTCTTCCCAATGCCCAATGCCCAATGCCCAATGCCCAATGCCCAATGCCCCAATATCTTGTATCAATTCCAATATGAAGGGTAAACTTCCTATTTAATCTGATCTCGCTTTTAGGAGCGTGTATAGATAGATAACTTGAAGTTTAGCCGTGGTGGGATAGGAGTCAGTACAAATGTTAAGTCGCAAAGAAATCCCCGGTGTAGTTCCTAATCAGCAGTGCGACCCCTACGCGTGGTTTTCGCAACGAGCTTGGGTAGAAATTGATTTAGGCGCATTGTCTTACAACGTACAGCAATTAGTGCAGTTTTTATCGCCGAATACCCAGTTGATGGCAGTAGTAAAAGCTGATGCTTATGGACATGGAGCGGTGACAGTCGCCCAAACCGTAATTCAATCGGGAGCTAGTTGGCTGGGAGTCGCTACAGTTCCAGAGGCAATTCAATTGCGAGAAGGTGGGATTCAAGCGCCCATTTTGATTTTAGGGGCAACTCATACACCAGAACAGATTCATGCGATCGCACATTGGAAACTCCAGCCCACACTCTGTAGCCCTAAACAAGCTCTAGTATTTTCCGATACCTTGGAATCGATGAATTATGGTTCTCCAGTCCCCGTACACATCAAATTAGACACGGGCATGTCTAGGTTGGGAACTAATTGGCAGCAAGCTGGCGAATTTGTGCAATTAGTCCAGCGCTTACCACATCTTTCCATTGCCAGTATTTATTCTCATTTGGCAACAGCAGATGATCCTGATCCGACGGCAATGGAAGAACAGCATAAACGATTTGAGGAAGCGATCGCTCAAATCAAAGCAATGGGAATTGAACCGCCTTGCTTGCACTTGGCAAACTCAGCCGCAGCACTCACAAATCCGGCATTGCACTACGACATTGTGCGAGTCGGTTTAGCCGTTTACGGACTCTACCCAGCACCGCATTTACAAAATGCGATCGACCTCAAGCCTGTTTTGCAACTTAAGGCAAGAGTTACCCAAGTTAAAACAATTGCCGCAGGAACAGCTGTCAGCTACGGTCATAAATTTATTGCCCCGCGTGAACTTCGCCTCGCCGTCGTGGGAATTGGCTATGCTGACGGTGTTCCTCGCAGTCTTTCCAACAAAATGCAGGTGTTAATTCGCGGTCAGCGGGTGTCGCAAATCGGGACAATTACAATGGATCAGTTGATGCTGGATGTGAGTGCTATACCCAATATCCAAGAAGGGGAAGTAGTCACCTTGCTAGGGGAACAGGGAAAAGAACAAATTTCAGCGGATGACTGGGCAGAACAATTAAACACTATTTCTTGGGAAATTCTCTGTGGGTTTAAGCATCGTCTGCCTCGTGTTGCAGTTATGTAATTGGGCATGGGGAATTGGGCATTGGGCATAGGAAATTAATTTCTCCCTTGCCCCCTATTGCCATAATTATTTTCTTATGATATGGTAGTAAACTGATGCGGATGTGGCGAAATTGGCAGACGCGCTAGATTTAGGTTCTAGTTCCGAAAGGAGTGAAGGTTCAAGTCCTTTCATCCGCACTTTTAATTCCTGAAAACTGCATGAGTCTATTGGCTCATGCAGTTTTTCAATTAATTCATCCTCAACTGCAAGCAGGAGAGTCAGTAGAGCTATATTTTGCTGGCATAAGAAGATTATTGTCTGTGTTTTTTACAGCAGTTTTCATGTAAATAGCTGTAAGAGGATGTTTTAAAAGTGGTTGGCTGTAATTTTAGGCACTTGTTGATCCCCCAACCCCCCTTAAAAAGCTACAGTGCATACACAAGTAGAATTACCCCCCTTAATCCCCCCTTGTAAAGGGGGGAAACTGGAAAATCTTGTTCCCTCCCCTTTGCAAGGGGAGGGTTAGGGTGGGGTAATTCGAGGACTGGTAGTAATTCGATAACTTGTGTGTACACCGTAGCTAAAAAAGGGGGCAAAGTCTCTAAAAGTCCCGCAATTTATCGGGGGATTTAGGGGATCTAAAACGTTTTGTTACCAACCAGAGGACTTTTAAAACATCCTCTAAGATTAATTCTCTCTCTAATTCAACCTTTGATTTTCAAAAAAAGTAGATCGTTCCGCTCCGCTACACTCAAAAAGGGTAAAGAGAATAAGAGCAAAGGGCAAAAGAGCTAAAGTATAAAGGGCTAAAGAGTCCTCCCAACCGCGCAGACAACACGAAAACCAAAATCGTCGAAGATGTTGTCGCGCACCGCCCAAAAGTCGTAGTGGCGAGACGCACAACGGCAGTTTCCTGGAAGGTCGATCCAGGAACCGCCCCGCAGCATTTGATAATGATTATCATTATCTATCCATGCACTTCCATCTCTAGGCGCTCCTTTATAGCTGTCATGCCGATTATCTTGACACCACTCCCAAACATTCCCATGCATATCGTATAATCCAAAGCCGTTGGGTGGAAAACTGCCTACTTCTGTTGTTTCTCCACGCTTTTTTCCTTTTGGCTCAGAAGCGTAAGTAGAATCTCCATCGTAGTTAGCTAACTCAGTTGTAAGCGTCTCGCCAAAGTGAAAGGGTGTATTTGTGCTTGCACGACAGGCATATTCCCATTCCGCTTCACTCGGTAGACGATATTGCTTATTTGTATATTTGGAGAGGCTAGAGAGGCGATCGCAAAATTCAACTGCATCTTCCCAAGATACTAGCTCTACTGGTCGTTTATCTCCTTTAAATTTAGATGGGTCTGCTTTCAGGTCACGGTTAACTTTGGGTAGTGCTGCTACTCTTTTCCATTGCGCTTGGGTAACTGGATATTTACCCATAAAGAATGATTGAACCGTTACTTCGTGCTGAGGTTTTTCTCTTCTAAACCCATTCCAACCGAGTTTTTGCACAAGCCTTTCTATCTCTTCATCTTCTGTACCCATCAGGAATGTGCCATCGGGAATATACACCATTTCTAAGCTGACGCCATTTCCTAAGTCTTCGGTGAAATATTCGGCTTCGCTTGTATCTCGTTTCACCTCTTGACCACTTGCATTTACCTTCACAATCTCAAACTCAAAAACCTGTAGTCCAGCTTGATGTGCTGTAGTTGCTGGTTCAGAAACTCCTGACCTCCCGCCATTTGGCAAAGGTTCAGGACTTTTTAGGGGTGCAGAAGACTCTCCTTGTCGCTGGAAAATTCTAGAAAATGCTTCAATTGCTTGCATATCAGAACCCCTAGCAGCCACATTCACGCGAATCCATAATTGCTTGGCTAATTCCCAATCTCCTTTAACCTCAGCTTCATAAGCATCGACTTTTATCTGGGTAATATCAGCTAGGGTGGCATAGTCGGGCAACAAAATTAAGTGTAATTTGTTAGCTGGTTCGGCTGTAGCATAAGGATGTTGTGGATTTTTCTGGTGGGTTTGATTGATTGTGGGTACTGTGGATTGTAAATATCTGTCCAATCTTTCTACTGTGGCGCAGTTTCCTGCACCTGCTATCCTCAACCCGTCTAACAACGCCTGGGTAAATGAGCCGTGTTGCAATTGGTCAATTTCATAAGACTTTTGACTGGGACTGCAAGAGTAAAAGGTGACTACTCCCTGATGTTCTTTACCAATACCCTTTCCTTCCCTGCTTCCTTGATCGCGGCAAGCATCTAAAAACAACACTACATTATCTGCTCCACTACGGCGCAATCTTTGGGTAACATAATCAACAGGGATTGCCGTATGTTCTACATCTCCTGGATCGCTATCTATGAGCATAAGATAGTCACGGTCAGCTTCACGACAACCGTGACCAGCAAAGAAAAACCAGAGATTATCCCCTGGTGCTAATAGTGGTTTTTCAAAGTTTGCCCTTAAGAACCGACGCAAATTACCGTAAGTAGCCTGAGTGGGAATGGGTGGAGAAGTCTTAATTGGGGGAGAATCTTCTGTAAACAAAAATACTTTGTCAAACCGCACTTCCTTTTGAAACCAATCGCGCATAGCTTCGGCATCTAGTTTGGCGTAGTTTAGGTGCTGAAGATTGTTGTAGTGGTTAATGCCGATCGCGATCGCCCAATTCTTAGCCATTTCTGCGTTCGTATTGACTAATTTGTTCTTCTTTATTGCAAATTTACGTGTTGCTACTGAATAATAGTAATACACTGTAATGCAGTTTATAGTCTGAAACTAAAAAAATTGCCTGATATAACTAAACCTCAAATTGTCGTCAGAGTTCCCCCTTATTTTCTAGAAAAGCTCAACAATTACGCTCAACATTCAGTTCTCTCACTTAGCATTACTCAACGCGTCACCCCACCCTAACCCTCTTTCAAGGGTAGGTATTTAATAAAGGCGTATTTTTGCAGGTAAAATACTATCTAGCTTTTATCAGCAGAATTACTACGGGTGCAGGAGGGTGAATGCAAGTAGGAAAAAGCGAGGAATTAAGAGAATGGACTAGA